>DATGRY010000054.1:0-35105 GCA_035303165.1 Pseudogracilibacillus sp. | reverse complement strand
TTATGTAACAAAGAGATGAAGTACATTTTACAACGAAAAGAACAACAGACTGTGCATAGCGGTATACACAGTCTGCGTTAAGAAGAAATGATGGAAACGACCGGATAATTTCGGGGACATGTTTTGGCAGCTTTTTGCCTTTGTTGAGCAGTAGCTCACTGTTCGGTCAAAACGACATCGGCATTTGGATCTCGCTGTTTACGCATCATTTCTTCATTGTTTATTGTAGGCAACGTACGTAAATATTATACATATTCATTTTATTTACTATATACTAGGAATAAGATGTTACGTACCGAGGAGGGGAGTTCAGTCATGACTCTATTACGTATTCACGAGTTAACCGGTGGATATACGAATAAAGACGTTTTACACAACGTTTCTTTTACGGTAGATCACGGCGAAATCGTCGGACTTATCGGTTTGAACGGTGCGGGAAAAAGCACAACAATAAAACATATTATCGGTTTAATGCAGGCGAAAAAAGGAACCATTTCGATCCGTGAAAAGACGTTCCAAGAGGACCCTACAAATTATAGAAAGCAACTCGCATACATACCAGAGCAGCCGATTTTATATGATGAATTGACGTTGTATGAGCATTTACAACTTACTGCGATGGCATATGATATCGATGAAAAAACGTTCGAACAGCGTCTCCCTAGTTTATTAAAAGCATTTCGTATGGAGCGACAACTTCATTTTTTCCCAGTACACTTTTCAAAAGGGATGCGGCAAAAAGTGATGATTTTATGCGCATTTCTTATTGAACCGGATTTATATATCGTTGACGAACCGTTCGTCGGCCTCGATCCGTTAGGGATTCAGTCGTATTTAGAGTGGATGGTGGAAATGAAGGAAAAAGATGCAGGAGTTCTTATGTCCACACATATTTTATCGACGGCAGAACGGTATTGCGATCGCTTCGTCATTCTACATGACGGCATTGTCGTAGCGAGCGGAACGATAGCGCAATTACAGGAACAATTGAACATGCCGGAGGCAACACTCGATGCGCTTTATATCGAATTGACGAAGGAAGAAACAAATGTTTAATGCGAAAGAATTGTTTAAAGAACGATTAGCGGAACATATGAAGCGGTTAAACCGTTATTTACGGTACATATTTAATGGTCATTTTATGATTGCGCTTCTCTTTATTATTATTACCGTTGCAATTTATTATCAACAATGGTTAGCCGACTTGAGTGATTCCTTTCCTGCGTTATTTGTAAGTGCGTTATTATTAGGGCTCGTTGCAAGTTATAATCCGCTACAGTTTTTATTAAAAGCACCGGATCAAGTTTTTTTAATCGTAAAAGAAGTACAATTACGCTCCTACTTCCGTTACGCGTTTCTGTATAATTATATCGTTCAACTATATATTGTGCTTATAACTTATGCGGCGCTATTACCACTTTACACACACGCGCAACCGTTAACGACGAAAAGTAAATACGTATCGCTACTATTCATCGTCTTATTTATAAAGGCGTGGAATATGATGTTGAATTTCCGCATGATTCAAATACGTTCAGATCGTGTCCGGTATGTTGAATTAATCGGACGAACGTTGTTGACGATTTTCTTTCTTTATACGTTTATGAAAGGGCAATACGTCGTTATTAGTGCAGTTTTGTTGTTCGTCTATTTTTTCAATAGTTTTCGTATGACTGAACGACGGGCGGGAATTGCGTGGGATTTACTCATTGCGAACGATGAAGCGCGACTCGGATCATTTTATCGCTTCGTGCAAATGTTCGCTAACGTACCATACGTAAGGCGCAACATAAAAAAACGCAAACTGCTTGCATCTGTGCTCCATTCGTTTGCAACGCACGAGCATGAACAGACGTATCGTTATTTATATCGTTTTACGTTTTTGCGAAATGCGGATTATTTTCCGCTATTCGTTCGGTTAACGATCATCGGTTGTATACTAATCGTTTTTGTCCCGATCATATGGTTAAAAGTAAGTTTAGCTCTTTTATTTGTCTATATGACGATGTTTCAACTCGTGCCACTGTACTATCATCATCGGACTATTTATTGGTTGCGACTATATCCGATCGAAGTAGCGAAGAGACAGAAAACGTTTGAACGTTTTCTTCTTAGTCTCGGTTTAGCGCAAACGTTCATATTTTCGTTCGTATTCGTCGTTATTTTCCAGTTTACAAGCGCACTCATCACGCTTGTACTTTGCAACGCGTTTATTCACATTTTTTCATCCGTGTACGTACGGAAGAAAATTGCACAAAAATAAAACTGCCATGTTGACATGTAGTCTACTCGTGTACGCATTACGTACCGTGCATCTTGGAGGCTAGCATGTCGTATGGCAGTTTTTATTTACGAGTTATATGTTCGTTGATAACGAAATAGTGTGCGAACGAATATTTTTGCAGCAATCGTCATCGCACTCTCATCGAAATCGAATAAAGCATGGTGATGTGGATACGGGCTATCTTCTTTTTTTGCTCCTGTGAAGAAAAAGACGCCTGGAATACGTTGAACATAATAGGCGAAGTCTTCCCCACCCATTTGTGGCTGTACGACGACCGCTTTTTTGACTGCATCTACTTCTTTTGCAGCCTCTAATAATAAGTTCGTTTCCTGTTCGTGATTGACGACTGGTGGATAACCTGGCGCATACGTAAACTCGTAATCGACACCGTGTGTCGCGCAAACGCCTTTTACAATTTGTTCCATATCGTTTCTTATTTGTTGTTGTACGTCTTTATTTAAATAACGAACTGTACCGATCATTTCAGCTTTGTCGGCGATGACATTGAATGACGTACCTGCTGTGAATTTACCGACAGTGACAACAGCAGTCTCAAGCGGGTTCATTCGTCGACTGACGATTTGTTGTAATTCGTTTACGAGTGAAGCGCCGATAACGAGTGCATCTTTCGTCTCATGGGGATACGCACCGTGACCACCTTTTCCTTTTATTTCTATCGTGAATCGATCTGTTCCTGCCATGAAGACACCGCTACGAGTTTCGACGACACCTAAAGGTGACGTAGCCCATAAATGATTACCGAAAATGACGTCCACATCGTTCAACTTTCCCGATTCGACGATCGATATCGCCCCGCCTGGTGTTTGTTCTTCGGCGTGTTGATGGAGAAAGACGACGGTCCCGGGCAGTAATGCACTAAATTGTTTTAATACTTTTGCTAATACTAAGAGTGTTGCAGTATGTCCATCGTGTCCGCAAGCGTGCATAACTCCATCGTTTTTCGATTTATACGGAACATCTTTTTCATCTTGAATCGGAAGTGCGTCAAAATCTGCTCGAAAGGCGACCGTCTTTCCGGGTTTTCCACCTTGTAATGTCGCAATAATACCGTTTCCACCGACGTTTCGTTCATACGGGATACCTAATGTATCGTAATAAGAAGCGATATAATTTGCCGTTTCATACTCTTGAAACGATAATTCTGGATGCTCGTGTAAATATCGGCGTATGTCGACCATTTCTGGAAAATGTTCTTCGATCATCTGTTCAATTGCTTGAATCATGTTGCTTCCCCCCGTGTTCGCTTTTTTCCGTGCTTTCTTACATTATATCACTTTTCCTGCTCGTTGCTTGAACTGTTTCGTTCGCATTCGTTTTTCACGATGACTGTACTGTATAAACTTTTTATTTTCATTAGACAATACGTATTATTTCGTTTGAACATTTTCGTATTATTTGCATAAAGTAAATGTGTAACGAACAGACAACGAACGAAAGGTAGTCAAGGTGAGTAAAGTTCTTGCAACTTGTAGCTAACTTTGTTATATTACATGTAATTAAACAATTGCATATGTTGTAATCTCGTAACTTGTTAGTGAGTATGGAGGAGCAAGTACTAAAAGTAGATAATTGGAAGAGGATGGGCTCTATAGAAGATTGTCGAAAGGGGTATTTGCCGAAGTCTTGAGGAACTCATCGTCTTAAGACTGGGCCTGCATTTAATAGATGTAGGACTGTCATATAGGGAAGAACTATATGGAGGGCTATCTTACGCACAGAAATGAATGTAAATTAGACGTTTCTATGCAACAGCGGCTCTCGTTGTTGCATTTTTATTTTTCTTCAGATAGTTCTCTACGTGTAGTATAAGCCTAAAGGGAGAAAAGGGTGTGAATGACGATGAATTTTGGTCAAATTATAACTGCGATGGTGACGCCATTTAATAAAGAGGGGAAGATTGATTTTCCTGCAACGAAAAACTTATTAGACCATTTAATGAATAACGGTACAGAAGCAGTCGTCGTTGCTGGTACGACAGGTGAGAGTCCGACGTTATCGGTAGAGGAAAAAGTAAAGCTATACGAATTTGTCGTAGAACAAGCAAATGGAAAAATACCAGTTATTGCTGGGACAGGATCGTACGATACTCAGTCTTCGATTGAATTAACGATAAAAGCTGAGAAGTGTGGAGTCGACGGTATTATGCTCGTAGCTCCGTATTATAATCGTCCATCACAAGATGGATTATATGCTCACTTTGCAGCGATCGCTCATGAAACGACATTACCGATTATGATATATAATATTCCTGGGCGTACTGGATGTAATATCGAAGTAGATACGATCGTTCGCTTAGCTGAAATAGACAACATCGTTTCCGTAAAAGAAGCGAGTGGAAACTTAGATCAAATGACAGAAATAATTAGTCGTACGAAAGATGATTTTGTTTTATATTCTGGTGATGACAGTTTAACGTTACCGGTCCTTTCAATCGGTGGTAAAGGAATTGTGTCTGTCGCGGCTCATATCGTTGGTAAAGAAATGCAGCAGATGGTGCAAGCTTTTACTAATGGAGATGTAGCAACAGCTGGCGAATTACATCGCTCATTGCTCCCAACGTTTCAAGCTCTATTTGCAGCACCGAGTCCAACGCCGCTAAAAGCAGCTTTAAACTTGCAAGGTATTCCGGTTGGTGACGTTCGTCTTCCGTTAGTACCGTTAAATAATGAGCAATTAGAAGCGTTGAAAAAAGTGATACAAATAAATATAAGCCGCGCCATGTAACGTGAAAATCGTTTAATTTGTGACATGTGAGCGCGAACTGTTGACTAATGAAAAGCTTTCGCTAATAATACGTAGCGAAAGCTTTATTTTTATTGTTCATAAAATATAAAAGGATACATTTCAAGTCTGATTAGTTTGTTTTCAAGAAAAATGTTTGTATAATAACTAATAAATTTAAAAGAAAAAAAAGGGAGACACGAGAGGTGGAACTATCAAGAAAAGAAGAAATTGCTCTTTTTATTATATGGACACAAGCGCTCGTCGCAACGTTAGGTAGTTTGTTTTATTCCGAAGTAGTCGGATATACGCCGTGTGACCTCTGTTGGATTCAGCGTATTTTTATGTACCCTCTCGTCATTATTTACGGGGTATCACTAATGAAGAAAGATTTTCAACTCGCTTTTTCTGGACTTATTTTAAGTGGAGTCGGTATGCTCATTTCGATTTATCATTACAGTTTGCAAAAGGTACCTTTTATGCAAGACGCAGGTGGCTTTTGTACAGGCGTGCCGTGTAACTTACAATACGTAAATTACTTCGGGTTTATAACGATACCTTTCTTAGCGGGACTTGCTTTTATTATCATTTTCGTCACACATTTGATCGTTTTACGTTCACAAGGACGTTAAAAATGATTTCTATGAAATAAAGGAGGTTCGAACATGCGTAATAAAATGATTTTAATTGTTGGTGCACTAGTAGTTTTATTCGTTGCTCTTTACTTTATAAATGATTATAAAAATAAACGGACATTAGAAGTGGTAGAGAATCCGTACGGAAAAGAAACATTACATCAAGAAACGATCGATATAATGGATGATCCGTTATACCAAAATATCATCGTTCCAGATGATTTAGATGCGCAATTAGGAGACGGTGAAAATATAACTGTCTATTATTTCAGTCCTACGTGTGTCCACTGTCAAAAAACGACACCAGTCGTTGTGCCACTCGCTGAAGAGTTAGATGTAGATTTAAAGAAAATGAATTTGCTCGAGTTCGATAAAATGAATGATTACGACATCGAAGGTACGCCGACGATTATTCATTATGAAAATGGGAAAGAAGTAGCTCGCATCGTAGGCGAGCAACCGGAAGAGGAATTCCGCTCGTTTTTTGAACAATATGTTGTAAAAAATGACTAAGTCGTTTCGTGTAATAAGAGTATAGCGTTCACTAATAAGAGCTAGAAATATTTCTCGAGGCTGGGACAAAACTAGACTTAAATAAGATAAACTTGTGGAAATAAAGTAAAAATATTGATTCCGCAAGTTTTTTTGTTATTTAAATCATAATTGTTTTGGATTTTGGTGGTATACTTCCTCAAGTTTATCACCATTAACGAAAATCCTAACTCATTTTCTACTTTTGATTTTCCTCTAACAGAAAATCGAATGAACGACAAATTAGCTTTCATAAATCCAAAACTGGTTCAACATCGATTTATTTTAATAAATTTATCTTGTTTCTTCCTCTGGAAGCTTTGTTCTGATATATTCTTTTAGCTCTTCCCATTTTTCATTTATAAATAATCTTCGATTTCTTCCTTCGTTAGCCTTTGTACAATAATAGCGAAATGGACAGTCGTTACAGTTTTTGAATTGATATACTTTAAATTGTCTTTTAAATCTATCTCGATCAGCACGATTTGGGCAGTATTGAACGTTAGTCTTTGTCCGTTAAGGCAGGGTTACCCGGACAGTTTTTGCGCTTTATTCTGAAGTTAGTCCGTTGAGGCGGAGTTACCCGGACAGTTTTTGCACTTATGTCTGGAGTTAGTCCGCCAAGGCGTGGTTACCCGGACAGTTTTTGCGTTTGATTTGGAAGTTAGTCCGCCAAGGAGGCGCTAGCCGGACAGTTTTTGCGCTTTATTCGGAAGTTAGTCCGCCAAGGGGGCGCTAGCCGGACAATTTCTGCGCTTGAGTTGGAAGTTAGTCCGCCAAGGCGGAGTTACCCGGACAGTTTTCGTCCCCAGCCCTTTTTAATGAAAAAATCTCCTTATGGAGTATAAGTATCTATAACAGTCGTATATACATTAGTTGTTACGTAAACTTCCTAGTGAAGCTTAATTTTTAATGTGTATTGATTTAAAAGAGAACAGCTTTTCTCATTCTTCCTCGAGCATGATATAAGTTGCGCGATGTGGTCGTTCGGCAAAGTAAGCTGGTAACCGTGCGTGTTGAACGAAATTCGTTCGCTCATAAAGGGGGGAGTTTTCCCAATCGCGGTATGCCCGCTCTGAATGCCATTGAAGTATGATAACGAACGTCGTTTTTTTATGTTGTTTTAAAAAGCGAATCGCTTTTAAGTTGGGGAAATGTCGTAAAGTCGGTAACATTTTCTTCACGCGTTCTTGAAATATGTCGCCATGATCGGAAGATACGGGAATCGTATCGATGACGACAAAGCCTTTTTCACTTATTTGTCCGGATTGTTCGATAATTTCGTAACGTCTACCAGAAACGAAAATACTTTTATTCCGTTCATGTTCGTAATAGACGACAGTGCTTGTCGCACGCGTCATAAAATGGAATGTAATGTTAGAATAGTTTGCCGTTAACTTTTTTAAAAACGGCGTCGATCCTGTCGTCATAAATGCCCACACGTACATCTCTCCTTATCCAAAATATTATAGTGTCGACGATGAATATAGCAGTTTTACGTTAAAAGATGCGAAATCGTTAGCATATTGAACGTTACTAGTCACGTAGAAATATTCTTTACGTCTTTACATCCATCATACACGATTTATAAAACCTTTCCATGGAGAAATAAATGTGTTCATACGCGAAAGTGCGAAAAATGTCGTATAATTAATATATATGTTAACGTAATTACATAGCTTTCAAGCGAAAAGAGATGTAGATTGGATTGGAGACACTTGAGGTGAGCACATGTCAGAACAAAGACGAAGACGTCGTCGAACGAATCGAGACGATATTGAAAATAACCGATCGAAAAGACGGTCCGATCGCCATAAACAACCGAGTAACGTATGGCATCGAATAAAAAACAAGTTGCCACGCTTACGAAGAACGAAGCAGTCAAAACGAAATTTTTCATGGTCATGGAAAACAATCCTGCTTTCTTTCGGAATCGTATTCGTATTAGCGTTAATTGCATATACGACGATCTTATACGGTGGTAGGTTAATCGCCGATCCGAATAAGTTACACATTACACCGCCGACGACGATTGAAACAGAAGAGGGAGAAATCATTTGGTACATTTATGACGAATATCGGTTACCGGTAAAGTTAGAGGAAGTACCAGATCATGTCATTGACGCTGTTATCTCTATTGAAGATAAACGTTTTTATGAACATTCAGGCGTTGATTTTCGCTCGATCGTTCGTGCACTATATCGTGATTTAATCGCACGAAGTAAAGTAGAGGGTGCAAGTACGATTACGCAACAGTTAGCGAAAAATTTATTTTTAACAAACGAGAAAACGTGGTTGCGTAAAACGAAGGAAGCGATGATCGCGCTTTATTTAGAGCGTGAATTTACGAAGGATGAAATATTAGAAATGTATTTAAATGTCGTCTATTTCGGTCAAGGACAGTACGGAATTGAGGCAGCGGCAAACAAATATTTTTATAAGTCGGTAGATGAATTAACGCTTGAAGAAGGGGCTTTACTCGCAGGAATGTTAAAGGCACCGAATGGGTATTCGCCGATTGAGCATCCTGAAAAAGCAGAAAGTCGTCGAAATGTCGTCCTTGAAGCGATGGCCGAACAAGGTAAAATTACGTCAGAGGAAAAAGAAGCAGCGGTAGAAAAGGAAATGGTGCTTGATGTTTCACAACGAAAGTTAAACCCGGCGTATCATACGATCGTCGACATGGCAATTAAAGAAGCAGAAGAATTGTACGGTATTACTCACGATGAGTTGAAACAAAACCGTTACCGCATCGTTACGTCCATGAAAGAGCATATGCAACAAGTAGCTTACGACCAATTTCAACACGACGGGTATTTCCCGGGAAATGATAAAAATACTGTCGAAGGTGCTTTCGTTATGATGGATAGTGAGACAGGGGAAATCGTCGCTGCACTCGGCGGCAGGCGATTTGAAACGTTCGATTTAAATCGAGTGTTCGTAAAAAGACAACCTGGGTCGACGATGAAACCGATCGCTGTCTATGCACCAGCGTTAGATACAGCACAGTTTGAACCGTATTCGATGTTAGAAGATGAATTACGCGACTGGAATGGGAAAGAAATCCGCAATTATGACAACGTCTACGAAGGAAATGTGACGTTGTATGATGCGCTACGCAAATCGAAAAATGCATCTTCCGTATGGTTGTTAAATGAAATTGGAGTCGATACGTCGAAAGCTTATTTAACGAAATTAGGAATCGATATTGTAGATAATGATTTAGGAATTGCATTAGGTGGCTTAGAAGAGGGAGTTACACCGATTCAATTAGTTGAAAGTTATCGAACGTTCGTACAAGCAGGAGAAAAAATTGACGCTCATTTAATTAAAGAAATTTATGATGAGCTGGGCGACATTATTGCCGTTGCAGAGCCGGAAGAAACGACTGTTTTTTCACCACAAGTCGCGTGGGATATGGTTGAAATGTTGCGTAGTGTCGTTACAAGTGGAACGGGGCAAGCAGGTTATTACCCGTATGAACTTGCAGGGAAAACAGGAACGACGCAACATCCAAAAGTCGAAGGTGAGTCAAAAGATGCGTGGTTCGTCGGTTTTACTCCTGAATATGTTACCGCGTTATGGATCGGATACGATGAATCGGATGAATCACACTATCTAACTGGAGGAAGTGCATATCCGACAGAATTAACGAAGAAAATATTAACGGAAGCTTCACAACACGAATCGTTAGCGACGACGTTCGTCCAACCAGAAAACGTGCAAGCATTGGCAGAACCGGTTGAATTGCCGCATATTACTGATTTGGAAAGTTCCTACGTATTTGGTGGTTGGAAATTGTTAAAAGGAAAACTAACATGGACGGGAGAAAAAGATGAACGAATTTCGTATCGAATTTACGAGAAAAAGCAAGACGGAGATAAACAAATTGGTGAAGTCAAAGGGAAAACTGAATTTATTATTGATAATTATTCCCTTTTTACGACGAATACGTATTACGTCGTACCGTACGATACGATCGCCAATCGTGAGGGGAGCCCATCAAACGAAGTTATTTTAACTTTTTAACGCTTTATGTTATTAAACGGTGTAAATGTGTGTCGAAAATGTCACAATTATATTGATAAGTTTTAACAAAACTTCACAAACTCTATACACATAATGGCAAAAAGGCTATAGTTAAGTATGGTAGTACTTTAATAATATGGGATAAGGATGGTTTTCGATGACGAAAAAGTTTAATGATACGATTTTACGTGCATACCGTGGAGAAAAAACGAATCATACTCCTGCATGGTTTATGCGACAAGCAGGTCGTTCACAAAAAGAGTATCGTGAAATAAAGAAAAAATACTCTTTATTTGAAATTACGCATCAGCCGGAACTTTGCGCCTATGTGACACGTCTTCCTGTAGAGCAGTATGGAATTGACGCTGCCATTTTATACAAAGATATTATGACACCTCTTCCAGCAATGGGAATCGATGTAGAAATTAAATCTGGGATCGGACCGGTAATTGATAATCCGATTCGTAACTTACAAGATATCGAGAACTTACGTGAACTAGAGCCAGAAAGAGATATCGATTACGTGTTAGAGACGATTAAGCTTCTTACGGAAGAACAGCTCAACGTTCCGTTAATCGGCTTTTCTGGAGCACCATTTACGTTAGCGAGTTATATGATCGAAGGTGGGCCGTCAAAAAATTATGCAAAAACGAAAGCGTTCATGTATAGCGAACCAAAAGCTTGGTTTACGTTCATGGATAAACTAGCGGAAATGATTATTACGTATACACGGGCGCAAATTGAAGCCGGTGCTGCAGCGATTCAAATTTTCGACTCTTGGGTCGGTGCGTTAAACGTCGAAGATTACCGTACATTCATTAAACCGACGATGGCACATATTTGTACAGAAATTAAAAAGAATAACGTTCCACTTATTATTTTTGGAATTGGTGCGAAACATTTGTTAAAAGAATGGAATGATCTTTCCGTTGATGTCATTGGTCTCGATTGGCGTACGACGATTCCAGAAGCACGTGAAATGGGAATTACGAAAGTGTTGCAAGGAAACTTAGACCCGGCAATTTTGCTCGCTGACTGGGATACGATCGAGTCACGAACGAAAGCTATTTTAGACGACGGAATGGCTGATGAACGTCACGTCTTTAACTTAGGGCATGGAGTGACACCTGATATTACGCAAGATACGTTAAAACGATTAGCCGAACTAATTCGAACGTATTCGAAACGATGATGATGTTAAGGAGGCGAACATTGTGCAAAAAGAACAAGTAGCTTTACTCGTTATGGCTTACGGAACGCCATATAAGGAAGAGGATATTGAACGTTACTATACACATATTCGACGCGGTCGAAGACCATCGGATGAGGAAATCCAAGATTTAAAAGATCGTTATGAAGCGATCGGTGGTATTTCACCGCTTGCAAAAATTACTGAAGACCAAACGAAAGCGATCGAACAAAAACTTAACGAAATGCAAGATAAATACGAATTTACCGCGTATATCGGGCTCAAACATATCGAGCCATTTATTGAAGAGTCGATTGAGCAAATTGCAAACGACGGATTCAAAAAGATTGCTTCGATCGTTTTAGCGCCGCACTATTCTACGTTTAGTGTGAAGTCGTACAATGGAAGAGCAAAAGAGGAAGCGGAAAAGTACGGTTTAGATATTTTTTCTGTCGTCGATTGGTACGATGAACCAGGTTTTATCGAATATTGGGCTAGAGAAATTAATGAGACGTTTGCAACATTACCGGAAAACGAAAAGGAAAATAGTGTGTTAATTGTCTCCGCGCATAGTTTACCGGAAAAAATTGTTGCACACGGGGATCCGTACCCTGAACAGTTAGAGACAACAGCACGTTTAATTGCAGAAAAAGTAGACGTACCAAATTATGAAATCGGCTGGCAAAGTGAAGGAAATACACCAGAACCGTGGCTCGGACCGGACGTACAAGATTTGACGCGAGACTTATATAATGAAAAAGGGTATAAGGCGTTTATATATGCACCAGTCGGCTTCGTTTCCGATCATTTAGAAGTATTATATGACAACGACTATGAATGTAAAGTCGTCTGTGATGAAGTCGGTGCTAATTATTATCGCCCGGAAATGCCAAATACAGATTCACTATTTATTGAAACGTTAGCAAATGTCGTATTGAAACAACTTTCATAAAGGTATACAACACATTACGAAAAAGAGTGATACCATTGAAGAAATTGTTAGTGATCGGTGGTGGAATTACCGGTTTAGCTGCCGCATATTATGCAAAAGAAAAAATACGTGAGAAAAACTTACCGTATAAAGTAAAACTCGTCGAAGCGAGTGAAAAACTCGGTGGAAAAATTGAAACGACACATCGCGATGGCTTTACGATCGAACGTGGACCAGATTCGTTCTTAGCGCGAAAGCAACCAGCTGTTGATTTAATTGAGCAGCTAGGACTCCAAGATGAATTAGTTCGCAACGCAACAGGATTATCTTATATATTAGTGAAAAATAAACTTCATAAAATTCCACCCGGTTCCTTTATGGGCGTGCCAGTAGAAGCACGACCATTCGTATTTTCACGTTTATTTTCCTTACGTGGTAAATTACGGGCTACAGGCGATTATATCATCCCGAAAAGTAAAGAACACGGCGATCAATCGCTAGGGAAGTTTTTTCGTAGACGTTTTGGAGATGAACTTGTCGAACATTTAATTGAACCGCTTTTATCTGGAATTTATTCCGGTGATGTCGACGAAATGAGTTTACAAGCGACGTTTCCGAACTTTTATGCACTTGAACAAAAACATGGCAGTTTAATCCGAGGCTTACAAAAAGCGATGCCAAAACGATCGAAAAAGAAACAGCAACAAGGTGCTTTTTATGCATTAAAAGGTGGTTTTCAGTCGCTCGTCGATGCATTAGAAAAAGAGTTACAACATCATGTGACTAAAGGAATTGCTGTCGATCATATCGAGAAAAAAGATCATTATTATCACGTTTTATATAGTGATGGAACAGTCGATAAAATCGATACAATGATCGTAACGACGCCGCATACTTCATTGGAACATATGTTTAGTAAGTACGACGGAGTAAAAGAATTAAAGACGATACCGACGACATCTGTTGCAAATGTTGCACTCGCTTTTGATGAACAATCGTTACGCAAAGATATCGATGGAACGGGATTTGTCGTCTCTCGTAAAAGTGATTTTCGTATCACGGCATGTACGTGGACGCATCGAAAATGGCCCCATACGACACCGAAAGGGCAAGTGTTGCTACGAAGTTACGTCGGGGGAGCAGACGATAGAGAAGCGGCATATTTAACGGATGAAGAACTCGTAGACATCGTCTTACGCGACTTACGAAAAATAATGAATATAACAGGATCACCGAATTTCTCTGTCATTACACGTTTTCAAAAAGCGATGCCGCAATATGTCGTAGGTCATTTAGAACGGGTTGAAAAAGTTGAATCATACTTGCAGGAAAACTTACCAGGCGTATATTTAGCAGGAGCGTCCTATCGCGGTGTCGGTGTACCAGATTGTATCGCACAAGGGAAAAAAGCTGTGACAGAAGCGATATCGTTTTTACAGCAAACCGAATAAAGAAAAGAACTAGTGAGAAAACAGCTACGTTTACTCACTAGTTTTTTTATAAAAAAAGACGACTAGGAATCTAGTCGTCAGCAGCTACAACGTATTTAAATATAGACAGAGAGAATTGTTCACGTTAAAATTGAACTAAAGTATCGTATATTATCGTGCGGGATGATCGCATTGCTCACAAACATTTTTATAACAGTCCGCTTGCTCGATCATTTCTTCACCGCAATGGGCGCACATTTTTTTCGGTAAGTTTCTAAAAAACTCAATGACATTAAACATGTAATTACGCTCCTTTAATCTGTTTCATTTTATTGTTACACTTATTGTACTATAACACATTTTGTTTTGTCAACTCTGTTTCAGCACAAAAGTGAATATTTTCTTACAATAATAGTTGTCTTATAACAAAGTTAATCGAGGTGTTGTTAATGAAGCTAACAGTTATCGGCTATTGGGGTGGCTACCCGGCAAGAGATGAGGCATCGTCGACGTATGTATTAGAAAAGGATAACTTTATGTTGTTACTCGATTTAGGAAGCGGTGGCTTGGCAAAATTGCAAAAATATTATGATGTAACAGATGTCGATGCTCTGTTATTATCACACTACCATGCCGATCACGTAGCAGATGTCGGTGTATTACAACACGCATTGCTCGTTCAGTCATATTTTCAAGAAGAGCTAAAAAAGGTTCCGATTTATGGACATCATGAAAATGATACAGAGTTTCAAAAACTAACGCACGATTATACAGAGGGAATCGCTTATGATCCAGACAACGTACTAAAAATAGGTCCATTTTTCATTCGCTTCATTCAAACGAAGCATTCTGTTCCGTGCTATGGTATGCGTATTACGGACGGTGAAACTACGCTCGTCTATACAGCTGATAGTGCATTTCAAAATGAATGGATTAAATTTAGTCAACATGCAGATGTATTACTTGCGGACTGTAACTTTTATGCTGGATTAGATGCGGCGGCATCCGGTCATATGACGAGTGAAGAAGTAGCAACGATCGCTAAAGAAGCGAATGTTAGCGAAGTTATTTTAACTCACTTGCCGCATTTTGGTGAACATACACAATTAGTAAAAGAAGCGCAAGCTATTTATGACGGAAACGTCTATCTCGCATACGAAGGTTTTGTATGGGATAATACAAAAGACGAATAAAACTGTTCAGAAAGGATAGAGAGTATGAAGTTTATCGATAATAACAGTATTACGGATCCGACAATTAATTTGGCGATCGAAGAATATATGTTACAACATTTTGGAGAAGAAGAAACATTTCTCCTTTTTTATATAAATGAGCCATCGATCATTATCGGACGCAACCAAAATACAATTGAAGAAATTAATACAGATTACGTAGAAGAAAATAACATTAAAGTCGTTCGTCGTCTGTCCGGTGGTGGTGCTGTTTATCATGATGAAGGAAATTTAAACTTCAGTTTCATTACGAAAGATGACGGGGAGAGCTTTCACAATTTCGCGAAGTTTACCGAGCCAGTCGTAAACGCATTGAATACGTTAGGCGTACCCGCAGAATTAATCGGTCGGAACGACTTATTAGTCGAAGGGCGGAAAATTTCTGGCAATGCGCAGTTTTCGACTAAAGGTCGCATGTTTAGTCATGGGACGCTTATGTTCGATTCAGAAATTGAACATGTCGTTCGTGCGTTAAATGTAAGTAAAGAAAAAATTGAGTCAAAAGGGATTAAATCAATTCGCAGTCGTGTCGCGAACATTAAAGAATATTTGGACGAGCCGTTAACGATGGAACAACTTAAAGAGACGCTACTTTGTTCTATCTTCGACGTTGAACGAGTAGAAGATGTTCCACGTTATGAACTTACCGAGGAAGATTGGCAAGCGATTGAAAAAATTTCTAATGAACGTTATAAAAAGTGGGAATGGAATTACGGAAAATCCCCTGCATATAACGTAAAAGCGTCACATAAATTTCCGTCGGGGCTCGTCGATATACGTCTCGATGTAAAAAAAGGTATAATCGAACAATGTAAAATTTTTGGGGACTTTTTCGGTGTTGGAAATATTCAAGATGTTGAGCAAGCATTAGTCGGTGTTCGTCATGAACGTAAAGCAGTAGAAAAAGCGCTAGCCGAATTACCAATTGAACATTATTTAGGGAAAATTACACAAGAGGAACTAATCGATTTGTTGTATTAAAACTTGCCACTTGAAAGCACGGAACCGATACAGTTGCGTTCATAATCGGGTATCTTCCATGCAACGTTCATATTAGCGAAATTTAAAAACTCGCCCTTTTCATGAAAATGGGTTGTTAAAACTAGTTAGGACATGCCCTTAGAGTTTTCATCTAACTCTAAGGGTTCACAATAATTGCGAATCTTTCATACATTTTTATGTTCATATTCATTTTATCTAAATGAAAGAACGAGCTGAAACGATCAAATAAGCTAAAACTGCAAAACGGGTTGAAGTTTTAGATAAGAAATATTGTTGCGGCAAGGCTAGCGCCTCTTTATGTTACCGTAACGAGCTCTAGAGCTCACAATGTTTGGGTGAAGTTACCGTTGAACAGTTCCTGCGGAAAGATCACAATTGGTCTGTTACCATTACAAGCTTCTAGCGGTAATGTCAAAACTGCGAAGTAACCGCAAGATAATCTACCGACAATTACAAAAATCAATCCTTACCGACGAAGGCCTCCCGCGGTAACATAACGAAAATAAGGTCACCACTGGCCGTCCTAGTGGAAACGACACTCCACACAAACTTACAAGTAGACGCTTCACCGGTAACATGCAGACGAACAACATTTCTATGAGATTGCCTCATATTAAAGCATTTGAAAATCTTCTCACGTTAAAGTTATCCGCTTATTTTTAACGCGAAAACCCCTTGCGTAAAAGTCAGTCGGTTATTCTTAACGCAGCACCCACCTCACGTTAAATTCATCACACACCCCTTAACGCAACACTCTCCTTACGTTAAACCGACTCACTTATTCTTAACGCAAAAAGCCCTCACGTTAAACATATGCTCGTAACCTTAACGCAACAACTTCTCGCGTTAAGCTCATCCTGTAACTTTTAACGCAGCACTCTCCTCACGTTAATCTGAATCCAGAATCCTTAACGTAGCACCCCCGTCACGTTAAATGAAGAGCCGCAACCTTAACGCAAGCCCGAGACACTACAGCAAACAAGACAAACTTACCGAGCCGATGATCAAAAACGAACGCACACACTGCATAAACTCCCAGTCCAACGATCAAAACAGACTCACACATCACGCAAACTCCCCCTCCAACGATCGAAATCAGATTCATACTCCGCCAAAACTCGGTCCAACTTAGTAAAACTGCAAACATTTCCAAAATTAAATGTTTGCAAACTTTGCGGCTAGTATGCATATCAAAAAGGGGAGGATTTTTTAATTTTTGTGAACGTTTACATAAAATAGTTTATTTTTTTAAAGAATTTTGCTATATTTAGGTCACAATCCCTATTTTTTCAACTCGTTAGATAAATAAAGGAGTTGACAATATGTTATATGATGAAATGATTATTTCTCATGAAGTAACACCACTTACGATGGCTGTTTTATCTATCGAAGATGAAAAAGGGATGCGCAAAACGATCGTATTAGAAAAGTCAGGCGAATATCACGTCGATGTTCCACCAACAAAAGTTATTGACGAAGCGTGTCGTTTTTATGGAAGTAGTTTACGCGGTAGATTGGAAGGGACACGTGATATTAGTAAAATTACACACAAAGCTCCGATCGTCATTGATCCCTCGTTAGGAATGTATTTCTTTCCTACTGCTTCCCCCTCAAATCGAGATTGTTCATGGATTGCACATTCCCACGTACAAGAAATAAACCCACATGGAAAAAAAGAAACAAAAATAGTTTTCAAAAATGGACAAACGATCGTCGTGCCTGTGTCATACGGGTCGATGTTGAACCAATTACAACGAACAGCTCAATTTCGTTTTTCCCTTGATACGCGAATGAAACAGTTGCACGATGTGCTCGAACGAAAACGAAATGACTAAAGAATCGTACAAATCCATCTAATGTCGCATGACAATATTTCATCATTATTTGGAGATATTAGTTTAAAATACGAAATGAAATAGGTAAAATGAAAAAATAGGGATTGTTCTGTTAGAATAAATGCGACAAGTTTAAGGAGATATAAATAGATGGATGAAGCTATACTAACGGATGCGGAACGATTTTTCGATTACGTGATGGAACTATTGGAAAAGTACGAATCGTTCGGTCCTTTACCAGGTATATTGTTACCGTTTATCGAGGCGTTTTTGCCCTTTTTACCATTGTTCGTTTTTGTCATGGCAAATAGTGTCGCTTACGGATTGTTAAAAGGTTTTTTATATTCATGGCTCGGCTCGTCTTTCGGATCATTAGCCGTTTTTTATCTCATTCGTACGTTCGGTCATAAAAAAATATTTATGAAAATAAAACAAAACAAACAAGTTCAATCAGTCACATCATGGGTTGAGCGGCACGGATTCGGGCTATTGTTTATTTTATTATGTTTTCCATTTTCTCCATCTTCCGTCATAAACATCGTTGCAGGACTATCGAGTGTAAGTAGGCAACAATTTATTTTAGCAACGTTTTTCGGAAAAGCTGTCATGATTTTTTCAATCGCTTACGTCGGCACAAGCATCGTAGAATTTGCAAAAAATCCAACAAAGACGATCGTCGTCACTATTTGTATCGTCGTTTTTTGGTTTTTCGGTAAAGTGTTAGAAAAGAAGTTATTGAATAAAAAGAAACAGACGTAAGGAAAATTACGACGGACCATTGCATGCAGTTTTTGTATGAATTGATAAGGAGGCAAGTATATGTCTTTACGATTAATCGTCGGTCGTGCTGGGACGAATAAAAGCGAACATATTTTAGAAGAAATTCGTTCGGAATTAAAGCGAGATCCATTCGGTGTACCGATTTTTTATATCGTTCCAGAACAAATGACGTTTCAACAAGAATATGCACTGTTTGATGATGAAATAAAAGGGAGTATTCGTGCTCAAGTCGTCAGTTTTTCGCGACTCGCATGGCGTGTATTACAAGAAACTGGGGGAGCGACGAAACAGTTTATTAGCTCTACAGGTACGCAAATGATGTTACGAAAAATTGTGAACGAGCATTTCGATGCATTTTCAATGTTCAAAAAAGCAGTCGATAAACAAGGGTTTATTCAAGAGTTAGAAGGAATGATTACTGAATTTAAACGGCATAACATTACACCAGAAATGTTACAAGAACAAATGACATATACGGCGGAAAATGTGCCACTACAACAAAAACTGCACGATTTACACGTCATTTATGCTCATTTAACGGAAACGTTACGTTCACAATATATCGATGGTGAAGATCAACTGCAAATGCTCGTCGACAAAATAAAAGACACGTCATTTTTACAACGGGCAATCATTTATATCGATGGATTTTATCGGTTTACCCCGAAAGAATTAGCTATTATTGAACAGCTACTACTTACTACAGAACGTGTTACGGTTGCACTTACAGCCGATCCAAATATGGTAGATGAGCCGTACGATGAATTAGATTTATTTTATCAAACGACGGAAACGTACAACACGTTACAACAAACTGCAAAAGAACAACGAGTGCATATCGAAGATCCAGTTTTTTTACACGACGAAGTAAGTACGTTACGGCATAATGAACCGTTGTTTCATTTAGAAAAATATTTCGATACACGTCCTGCTCCGGCGTATGAAACGAACGAAGCATTGCCGATTTCGATTAAAGAAGCGATCCATCCGCGAGCAGAAGTCGATGGAGTTGTCCAAGAAATTTTGCGACTCGTACGTGAAGAGGGGTATCGCTATCGTGATATCGTTTTATTCGTAAGAGATACCGAACAATATTACGACTTAATCGCTACGTTATTTGCCGATTATCATATTCCCGTGTATATCGACGAAAAGAAAACGATGCTAAACCATCCGTTTATTGAATTGATCCGTTCACTTTTTGACGTAATCGACTCAAACTGGCGCTACGATACTGTTTTCCGTCTTTTAAAAACGGGGTTGATCGAACCGACAGACGAGGAGTATCCGCTAGATGAGGAAGCGATCGATACGTTAGAAAATTACGTTTTAGAATATGGCATTCGGAATAAACAGCAATGGGTACAGGATGCACGGTGGAAATACGAACGGTTTAGCGGGTTTACGGATGCAGTACAAACAGATTGGGAACGTAAATTCGAAGAAAAAGTGAACCGTTATCGAATGCAAGTCGTCAAGGCATTAGAAGAAATTGATCATTCATTACGTCGTAAGAAAACAGTGCATGAACGGGCTGCGGCATTGTATGAACTGTTCGAACGATTTCGGATTGCTGAACAACTGGAAAAAAGAGAAGTATCATTTGAAGATAAAGGCCTATTAGAAAAAGCGCGTGAACAGCATCAAGCGTGGGATGCAGTCATCCACTTACTCGACGAGTTAGTCGAATTAATCGGTCATGAAAAAGTGGACTTTCACCAGTTTCGGGATATCGTCGAAGCAGGCTTAGAATCATTACAGTTTTCTCACGTTCCACCAAGTATCGACCACGTGATCGTCGGTACGATTGACCATTCACGTATTTTACATAAAAAATGTGCTTTTTTACTCGGCGTAAACGAAGGTTCGTGGCCTCAAAAACCGGCAATCGACGGGATGATTAATGAAACGGAACGAGAATTGTTAAAACAATTCGGCATGGAGCTTGCAGCAAGTAGTAGACGTGTTTTATTGGATGAAAACTTTTATATGTATACAGCGTTTACGTTAGCGACCGACTACGTGATGGTAAGTTACGTATTAAGTGATTACGAAGGGAAAGCGAAAACGATCTCTCCCATGATCACGCGTCTACAACAGTTTTTCCCAAGTATACAAACACCTACCTTGTTAACAGATCCGGAAAACATTTACGACGCGGAGCGGTTTATTACGACACCCGAAAAGACGCGCGCTGCGTTAACCGCTCAACTATCACGCTATTTACGCGGCTATCCGATGGAGACAATTTGGCTCGATGTCTTCGATTGGTATGTCGCTAATGAAAAAAAGTACGACACGACGTATAACGTCCTGCAAAGTTTATTTTATGAAAATAAACCAGAGCCGTTAGCGGAAGAAACAGTAAAGGAGCTTCATCCGACACAATTATATACGAGTGTTTCGAGGCTAGAAAACTTTTATCAATGTTCATATCAACACTTTTTACAATACGGATTACGATTAGAAGAGCGACGTACGTATGCATTGGAAGCGCCTGATATCGGGCAGCTGTTCCATGAAGCGTTAAAAAC
Source organism: Pseudogracilibacillus sp. (assembly GCA_035303165.1). Taxonomy (GTDB): domain Bacteria; phylum Bacillota; class Bacilli; order Bacillales; family Amphibacillaceae; genus Pseudogracilibacillus. Next base: position 13,951 of record DATGRY010000054.1, on the reverse strand, counting down.
GATTACCGAATGGGTTCAAGAAGAGAAAAAAGACTTTAAACACGTAACGAAAGAAGACGCGAACCGTTATGCGGAAAAATCTGTGGCAACGTTAGCTCCTATATTACAACATCAAATTTTACAAAGTTCAAATCGCTTTAAATATATTCAGCAAAAACTGCAACAAGTCATTGCGCAAGCGACGTATATTTTAAGTGAACAAGCACGAGCGAGCGGCTTTTCGCCAGTAGGGGTTGAACTCGGGTTCGGTTATCAATCGGAGTTAGATCCGTTACGTATCGCATTACCTAATGGATACGAATTATTTTTACGAGGCCGTATCGATCGTGTCGATCGTGCGTATAAAGATGAGCAACTTTATTTGCGTATCATCGATTATAAGTCGAGCGCACGTGGATTACAGCTAGTCGATGTTTATTATGGACTTGCGTTACAAATGCTGACGTATTTAGATGTCGTATTATCACAAGCAGAATCGTGGCTCGGTGAAAAAGCATTCCCAGCCGGCATTTTATATTTTCACGTACACGATGCGATGTTATCTGTCGATGATAAACTACCGGAAGATAAAATTGTAGCCGAACTATTTAAACAGTATAAAATGGCTGGATATATGATGGAAGATGAGCAAGTCGCAACGTTAATGGACGATACGGTCACTTCTGGTAGAAGTAATATTGCACCGTTTGGACTTAAAAAAGACGGCGGATTTTATTCAGATTCAAAAGTGATCGATGAAGCGACGTTCCAATTGTTACGTAATTATATTCATTATTTAATAAAAGAAGCTGGTATTGACATTACGTCAGGAAAAATTGAATTGAATCCGTATGAAGATAAACATGGGACAGCTTGTCGCTTTTGTCCGTATAAGGCAGTTTGTCAGTTCGACCCAATATTAAGAGAAAACAATTATCGCCGTTTGCAACCATTAAATGAAACGGAAGCATTGGAAAAAATGGAGCAAATAAAGAGCGACTAACGTCCTTTATGTAAGGGGGATACCGATGGTTTCATGGACGAAAGAACAATTAGATGCGATTGAAACGACTGGGACGAATATTTTAGTATCGGCTGCAGCCGGTTCGGGTAAAACAGCTGTCTTAGTCGAACGAATTATTCAACAGTTAACGCGAAAGGAAAATCCGCTTCATATCGACGAAATACTCGTTGCCACATTTACGAATGCGGCAGCGGAAGAAATGCGTAATCGAATCGGTGCAGCACTTGAGACGGCTATTGAAAAGGATCCATCTTCGTACCATTTAAAGAAGCAGTTATCTTTGTTACAACGTGCGCACATATCGACGCTCCATTCATTTTGTACGACTGTCGTTAGGCAATATGCATATTTGCTCGACATCGATCCGGCATTTCGAATTGCCGACGAAATGGAAATCGACTTATTAAAGCAGGAAGTAATCGAAGAACTATTCGAACAATTGTATAGTGAGGAAGGCGAACGGTTAGAACGTTTCTTTAAAGTTGTCGATATGTTTGCGTCGGATCGAAGTGATGTCGCTGTAGAAGAGCTAATTTTAACGCTCTATACGTTTGCGATGCAACATCCATGGCCGGAAAAGTGGTTGCAACGTGTCGCAGAAGCGTACAACGTGACAGATGAAATAGATGAACGAGAAATTGAATGGCTAACACTTTTAAAGGAAGAAGCGAAAGAGAGGTTTATCTCCTATATAGAAGAAATAGAAAAAGCAATCGCTATTACGCGAACGAGCGATGGACCATATCACTACGAAGAAGCGTTACAAGCAGACTTGACTATATTATATGAAGCGCTCGAAAAAGTTGATGAATGGAATGAGTTGCAGGAACATGTACAATCGAGTAAGTTAAAAAGTCTATCACGTAAGAAAGTCGACTGTGATGTAGAAAAACGCGAAAGAGTAAAAAAGATTCGCGATCGTTTTCGTAGCGATTGGAACGACATGAAAAAAAGTTGGTTTGGTCGTAGTTTACATTCCCATATAGAAGATATGCAACAGTTGTATCCTGTCATGCAAGATGTGGTAACGATCGTCATGCAGTTTAAAGAGCGATTTATGGCGATGAAAAAAGAGCGAGCGCTCGTTGACTTTCAAGATTTAGAACATTTTTGTCTCGCTATTTTACTCGCTGATTCATCGACGGAGACGGAACTAAAGCCGTCTGATGTAGCTCTTTCATTCCAACGACAATTTAAAGAAATATTAATCGATGAGTATCAAGATATTAATGTCGTACAAGAGTTCATTTTATCGATCGTAAGTGATCAGACGCAAAAAGGGAATATATTTATGGTCGGTGATGTGAAACAAAGTATTTATCGCTTCCGTCACGCAGAACCGACGCTCTTTTTAGAAAAGTATAAATTGTATGCTACGGACCAAACTGCTGGATATCGGATCGATCTAGCGAAAAACTTCCGTAGTCGAAAGAGTGTGTTAGATGCAACAAATTATATTTTCCGACAAATTTTAGATGAAACAGTTGGAGAACTAACGTACGATGACGCTGCACAACTCGTGTATGGTAATCGTTCATATGATGACTTACCATTCACGAATGCGGAAACGGAATTGTACGTAATCGATCGTGATGATTCAAATAGTGAAAGCGAAGTGGAAAACTTAGTAACAGCCCAATTAGAAGCGCGTCTTTATGCGCAAAAAATAAAAGATTGGATCGGTACAGAATCGAACGAACCATTACAAGTAGTCGATAAAGAGACAAACGTACAGCGTGACTGTACGTATCGTGATATCGTCATTTTACTTCGCTCGCTAACGGATGTCGCAACGATCGTCGATGAATTAAAAAAAGAAGGCATTCCCGTTCATGCGGAGTTGTCGACCGGTTATTTAGAGGCGATTGAAATAAAAGTAATGCTCAGTTTATTGAAAGTGATCGACAATCCTTTCCAAGATATTCCGCTCGCTTCCGTACTACGTTCGCCAATTGTCGGCTTGCATGAAGACGATTTGTCACAAATTCGTTTAAGTGACCGCCGTGGGACGTTTTTTGAAGCGTTGCAACGCTATGCAACGGAAAATAAGCGGGCTAGTGAACGAGTACAAACATTTCTAACAGAGTTAGCACACTTTAGAGAGCTAGCGAAAGAAGGGTCGTTAGCGGAACTAATTTGGGAAATTTATCGGACGACCGGTTATTACGATTTTGTCGGTGGAATTCCTGGTGGCAGGCAACGTCAAGCGAACTTACGGGCATTATACGATCGTGCACGTATGTATGAACAGACATCGTTCCGAGGTTTATTCCGATTTTTACGGTTTATTGAACGAATGGAAGAACAACGAAAAGACTTAGGGGAAGCGCGCGCGTTAAGTGAGCAAGAGGACGTCGTTCGTATTATGACGATTCATAAAAGTAAAGGACTCGAATTTCCGCTCGTCATATTAGGTGGGATGGGGAAAGAGTTCAACTTTCGCGATTTATATAGCAAATATATATTAGATAAAGATGCCGGTTTTGCGACAAAATTTATCGATCCGGTGCAACGGATCACGTATCCGACGCTATTTCATATTGCATTACAACAATATTCGCTAAAGAAACTGTTGGCGGAAGAAATGCGTGTTCTTTACGTGGCAATGACGCGGGCGAAAGAGAAGTTGACGCTCGTTGCGAGTGTAAAAGAAGCGACCGGTGAACTAGATGATTGGGCGCAATTTGTCGATCATAAAGAGTGGGTACTGCCGAACTACGTACGTAGTAAAGCTAAATCATATGTTGATTGGATCGGTCCAGCCCTCGTTCGCCATAAAGATAATGCTAGCTTGCGTGAAAGTAATCCATTATTAATCGATGTACGAGAAGAAATTACTCATGATCCGTCTATATGGAACGTACATGTCGTTTCGCGTAACGATCTCGTGACAGATAGAGCATTTCAAACTGTATCCAAAAACGAGTTAGAGCAGGCGGTGACAAATTGGCAACCGACACCAACACGTCCAACGAGCCGGGCAGAGGATGTTGCTCGTATTTTACAGTTTTCTTATCCATATAGCGAAGCAGCTACTACTCGTGCAAAACAGAGTGTAACGGAAATAAAACGTCGACGAGAAATGGTTGATGAATTTAGTGATCAATATGTCTTACATCGATTCCGCGACACGGCAAAAAGACGTCCAGCCTTTTTACAAGAAAAGCAACAATTGACTCGTGCAGAAATTGGTACAGCGATGCATACCGTCATGCAACATATTCCGCTCGATACAGAGTGGCCGGAAAAGGCTGTTTCCGAATTCGTCCAACAACTAGTCATAGAAGAAAAGTTAACTAAAGAAGAAGCGGAAGTAATCGATATAAGAGCGATCGCGACATTTTTCACTTCCGATATTGCAAAGAAAATAAAAACAGCACGAAAAGTAGAACGTGAAGTTCCGTTCACATACATGTTGCATGCAGACGAAGTATACTTAAATTGGGAGAGCGAAACAGATGAAAAAGTACTCATCCAAGGTGTAGTTGACTGTTTAATCGAGACGGATGATGGACTATTTATTCTCGATTATAAAACGGATAAAATATTAGATGATCCAATTACGGAAGCAATGTATTCGACATTGCGTGATCGTTATAAAGTGCAGATGGATTTATATCGTAAGGCGTTAGAAGATGTCATGCAACGAGAAGTAACAGCGACATATTTATATTTTTTCGACCGTCATTTACTTATTGCACAACAATCGACGTAAAAATGTCACAAATGAGAATCATTCTCTTTCAAGATGTATTTACTTTTTTTAGTAAATGCATCTTTTTTATTGTTTGAAACGTTGTCACAGCATACCTTTATGACAATCAATAAAAAGTAAAATAGGCTATACGTACATTTGTTAAAATAAATCGCTATGTGATTTATATCACGTTTTATTTTTGCTTGAAGTTTTATACTGAAGTCAAATGGTTCACACCAATACCTAAGGAGGGGTTTTAAATGGGTGCTGAAGTTAAAAAATACGAGGAAGAAATCCAAGAAGTTCAATCACTTAAAGGGACATTATTTTCAACAATTGTGTTCGTTGGTGGAGGAATACTACTATTTATCATCATATTATTTTATTTTTACATGACACGTGTGTAAAGGAGGATAAAAAATGAAATTACACCGTTTTGAAGAAATTTGGCTCGTTTTTGCCGTCATTATCATTATCGGCTCTATGATCGTAACGGGATATCAAACATTTGCTCTCGGCATGGGGCCACCAAGTCATAAAGAAACGATCGATCCACAAAATGTCGATAACACGGCACCGTTTAATGAACCAGGTGTATATGAGGTTGGTGACAATGAGTATGATGTTGTCATGACGTTAGAAGCATTTAATTTTAATCCGGGAGATTTTGAAGTTCCAGCTGGTGCAAAAGTGAACTTCATTATGACATCAAAAGACGTCGTACACGGCATTCAAATTGTCGATACGAACGTAAATGCGATGGTCATGCCGGGACACATTCAAACAATTTCACAAACGTTTAACGAACCAGGGGAATATTTAGTTTTGTGTAATGAATATTGTGGTGTCGGTCACCAATTAATGAGTACGACGATTACGGTGACAGACTGAAAGGAGGAATAAACAATGGAAACAGCTATTCATGAAACGTTTCAACCGCAACATAAAAAAGAAGTGAAGAAATTTTTAGGTACGAACCCGCTCGATGCAAAATTAACGCTATCATTTTTCACTGTATCCTTTATCGCTTTACTCGTCGGGGGAATTCTCGGTTTATTACAAACGTTAGAACGAGCAGGCGCCATTACGATGCCGCTATGGTTTGACTATTATCAAACATTAACGACACACGGAATATTACTCATACTCGTTTTTACAGGAACATTTTTAATTGGTTACGTGTACGCAGGTGTCTCTCATACGTTAGGTGGGTTAATCCCCGTAACGCGTAAACTCGGTTGGACTGCATTCGGACTTATGGTATTTGGAACAGCTATTGCTGCATCACAAGTCATTATCGGGGAAGCGTCGGTTTTATATACATTTTACCCACCGATGGCAGCATCTGGATGGTTTTATATCGGTTTAGTATTCGTCGTCTTAGGAATATGGGCTGCAGCAATTGGGATATTTATAAACGTGGCACATTGGCGTAAAAATAACCGTGGCAAACATTTACCGTTACTCGCATTTTTCGGAACAGGAATTTTCATTCTCTTATTCACAGCAACGATTGGAGTGACGTACGAAGTATTAACGCTCATTCCGTGGGCATTTGGTTGGACAGAGGGCGTAAACGTCTTACTAAGTAGAACGTTATTTTGGAGTTTCGGGCATACGCTCGTAAACGTATGGTATTTCACAGCAGTATCGGCATGGTACGTCGCTTTTCCGAAAATTATCGGTGGACGTCAGTTCAGTGATACGTTAGCTCGGGTCGTTGCGATTCTCATTATGATTTTAAACGTACCAGGAGGATTTCACCACCAAATTATCGACCCAGGATTTACAGAAGGATTAAAGTATATGCACGTATTCATGAGTTTATCGATCGGTTTCCCATCACTTATGACAGCTTTCGCAATGTTTGCGATTATGGAACGTGCTGGTCGTAAAAAAGGTGGAAAAGGATTACTCGGTTGGTTTACGAAATTACCTTGGAAAGACGCACGTTTCTTAGCATTCTTCTTCGCGATGGTTGCCTTTATTTTAGGTGGTGCAGGTGGAATTGCTCAAACAAACTTCCAATTGAACCAAGTCGTGCACAATACGTTATTTATTACAGGTCACTTCCACTTAACTGTCGGTGTTACTGTTGCGTTAACGTTTTTCGGAATTGCTTATTGGCTCGTGCCACATTTATCAAAACGTGTCATGACGCCAAAAATGAACAAACTCGCAGTTTGGCAAGTTATTTTATGGGTCGTCGGAATGGCGATTATGTCCGGTTCCATGCATACAGTCGGTTTATTCGGTGCACCACGAAGAACGTCCTTTACGACGTACTTTGATAGTGTGCAAGCAGCAGGTTGGGATCCGTATTTACTCGCCTTACCAGTTGGGGGATTACTCTTATCTATTTCCGGATTACTCGTCATTTATATCGTGTTTCATCTTATGTTTAAAGCACCAAAAGGAGAGTCCGAGTTTCCGATTGCAGAAGATGAGGATGATGCTTCCCCGACACCGAAATGGACAGAACGTTGGAGTTTATGGGTCGTCTTAATGATTGCAGTTATTTCGATGGGTTACGTTATTCCACTCGTTGATCTTATTATGAACGCACCACCAGGATCGCCGCCATTTAAGACGTGGTAACAGTTTTATATGAAGTATTCTGTAAGGGGAGCTCGTACGTTAGTTGACATTTGAGCTCCCTTTCTATTAAGGGTGTTTTTGTAACGTTACATTCGCTTCAGTTTTAAAAGAGAAAGGAAGTGGTTGGGATGCTCCGTTTGAAACATGAAAAAATCGCTTGTCTCATCGTTCTTCTATTTAGTTTCGGGATGTTTTATATCGGTACAGATGGATTTATTGCTTTTACGGATGAGGCAGCTCGGACAGCGAAATTAGAAAAAGAGCGACCACTTTTACCAAAAGTTACGTTAGAAGATAACGCGAAACGGGAGTACACGTTCGATGAATTTTCCGGAAAATATATTTTTATGACCTTTTTTTATACAGCTTGTTCTACTGTCTGTCCAGAATTAGAGAAAAATGTTGCGGAAGTGTATTATGAAATTCCGAAGCAGTATATCGGAGAAGATATCGTTTTTTTAAGTGTAAGTTTTGATCCGGAACGGGACACACCGGATGTGCTTGATCGTTACCGGACATATTTTGGAAGCGATGGGGAAACGTGGCGTATGGCGCGTGTTAATGATGAACAAGAACTTGATCGTTTGTTAGAGGAGTTAGGTGTAATTGCTATTCCGGATGGACAAGGTGATTTTCAACATAATGTTGCCTTTTATGTCATTAATAAAGACGGTTACTTAACCGATGTGCTCGATTTTAACGATCCAAAAGGTGCGACGGAAAAACTGCTATCATTATTAGAGGAAGAGGCAGGTGGTACGTCATGAAACAGGCGATATACGGACTAATCATTTTTATCTTTTTCATGTTACCACCAGTTGTGGAACTTGCAGAGTCGATTATGACGATTCATATGCATATGCAAATGCCGATTTTAGGTGCAGCTGGTATGCTAATGGCACCTTTTTTCCAACGAACATTTCCGCGTTTTTTTCAAACGTATAATAAGTCGGGAATCCCTGGTATTTTACTATTTCTTTTCGTCTTTTTATATTGGTTATTGCCCCGGGCAATGGATGAAGCTTTAACGTTACAATCGGTAGAAATATTTAAGTTTATAAGTTGGCCATTTTTAATTGGCGTTCCATTACGGGATAGTTGGCCTAAATTAACGAAACGTTGGCAAAGTGCCGTCTTTATCATCGTTGCACTATCGTATATTTTCATGGCGTGGCTTTACATTTTCTCTCCGGACCAATTGTGCAACAACTATTTAATCGTAGAACAACGGACGTTAGGTTGGAGTTTTCTATTAATCGCTTTCTGTATATTGCTTTACTTCGTACAAACGTTATTCGCTTACGATGCTGATAAAACTTCATAGGAATGATTGAAACTCGCTTCTACTATCGTATACAATAGAGACAATGATTATTTACGATAGGGTTGAAGTGAGTTGTTTCGTAACGGAAAGTTGTTAATTGCAAATATCGTTATGTTCGTATTATTTATCGGCGTCGTTTTCGTCGGGGAAAAAAAGTGGCATAAAACAGAGCCTGTCGTTGCTCTTGAATTAGAAGAAAAAGCGGAAAAATCACTCGGTGCTGACACTGTGCGACTTGATCACCCATCGCTTCATGCGAAAAAATACGTCAAAAAGAAACGAACGGATTTCATTCGCTTTCGCACTGTTGAAGACGAATGGACAGATGATGAAGAGCATATAGAAGAGGAATTAGACGGACAAGTTGTTGAACAACAAATTGATGAACAACAACCGACGAACATCGTTCCGAACGAGAGGGAGCAAGTTCCGTTAGTATCGGAAAGTGGACAAAATGATCCACATGAGCAAAGTAATAACGGAGAACGAGATGCGAATAATGTAGAAATTGAGCATGCAGATGAGGAGCATGATCATTCCAGAGATCAAGTGAATAAAGGAACAGAAACTACGCCGGATCGTACAACGCCAGACAATGATGATGAACGAGGCGAACAGTCGGACGGCTCGATGCAACAATAACGCAAAAACGAAAGGATGATAATCGTGGGTAAGGTGGCAATCGTGACAGGTGCAAGTAGTGGCATTGGTAAAACGATAGCAATCGCATTAGCAAAAGCGAACTTTTCAGTCGGTTTAGTTGCGAGACGAAACGATAAATTAACGGAAATTGAAAAGCAAATAAATGAAACGACGGATGGAAGAGCATTAGCTATCCAAACAGACGTTAGCGAACGCGAGGAAGTCGAATCGATGGTACGACAAGTTGAAGAAACCTTTGGACCGATCGATGTGTACGTTAATAATGCAGGTGTCATGCTCGATGCGAAAATAACAAATAAGCAAGTACATAATTGGGAAAAAATGATTGATGTAAATATAAAAGGAGTTTTATACGGGTTACATGAAGTGATCGAAAGCATGGTGGATCGTCAAACAGGTCACATTTTTAATATTGCTTCTGTTTCCGGATTTGAAGTGACGAAAAATAGTACTGTTTATAGTGCAACGAAGTTTGCCGTGCGGGCGATCTCGATCGGATTAGAAAAAGAATTGGCACGCACAGGTGTACGCGTAACGAACATATCGCCGGGAATGGTTGATACAGATTTAGTAACAAGAGGAAATGTGGACCGGAAAATTTTGTCACCAAAAGATATAGCGGAAGCGGTTTTGTATGCATGGAATCAACCGAAACATGTAAACGTAAATGAATTGACAATTCGCCCTGTTTAAGAGAGAAGAAATACAGAAAAAGATTAGCAAAAAGAGACTATACATGTTATGATAAATTTGTCGGTAAACTGTAAACTTTTTTATGTCGTTTTTTCCATACTTTAACAAGTGAACTATTGCACAAAGTATGAACTAAGAACATAAGCATGACATCTCGTCAGCGATGAAGTTTTATAAGAAGAAATAATACAATTGGGATCGAAAGGTGGATATTCATGAGTAGTAAACCAAAAATCGTTGTTTTAGGAGCTGGCTATGCAGGGTTAAAAACGACGAGAAACTTAGCCAAATTATTGACTCCTGACGAAGCAGATATCGTGTTAGTTAATAAACATAACTACCATTACGAAACGACTTGGCTTCATGAAGTTGCTGCAGGTACGATTAATCCGAATCAGGCACGCTTTATGATTAGTGATGTGATCAATCCGAATCGGGTACGTTTAATATATGATGAAGTTGAAACAATTCACCGCGAAGATAAGCGTGTAGTATTAAAAAATGGTGAAATTACATATGATTATTTAGTCGTTGCATTAGGGTTTGAGTCGAATACTTTCGGCATCGAAGGAATGAAAGAAAACGCTTTAGCAATTGAAGATATAGATAGCAGTCGTTTAATCCGGGACCATATCGAATGGAAATTCTCACAATATAGCGCAGGGGAATTGAAAGACGATCATGAATTAACGATCCTTGTCGGTGGTGCAGGCTTCACTGGAATTGAATTCGTAGGGGAACTTGCGGAGCGAATTCCAAAACTATGTCGTAAATACGATATTGACCGTAGCAAAGCACGCATTATTAACGTGGAAGCAATGCCAAGTATACTACCAATGTTTGAAGATGACCTCGTCGAATATGCGATGAAATCATTAGAAAACCGTGGCGTTGAATTTATGCTTGGTGCACCGATTAAAGAATGTACAGAAGACAGTTTAATTATCGGTGATGAGGAAGAAGAAATTAAAGCTGGTACGATCGTTTGGACTGGTGGGGTAAAGGCTAGCCCTGTACTTGAAGCATCTGATTTTGAATTAAATCGTGGTAAGGTAGAAGTAGATCCATATTTACGTGCAAAAGATAGCGAAGATGTGTTCGTGCTTGGTGATTGTGCACTCGTCATGGACGATGAGACCGACCGACCATATCCACCTACAGCACAAGCAGCAATGCAACACGGTGATACGTGTGCACAAAACATTCGTGCTCTTATGTACGGAGAGTCTTTACAAAAGTTCTCATTCCATGATCGTGGAACAGTCGCCTCACTAGGGGTGAGTGATGGGATTGGAAATGTGTTCTCGGGCACAAAGTTAAAAGGTAAAATGGCTGCAGCGATGAAAAAAGTCGTCGACAACCGTTCCGTCTTTTTACTCGGTGGGACGAAAGTGTTATTGAAGAAAGGCAAGTATCGTTTATTTTAAAACTTATTTAACGAAAGGGGAAGTCGTACATGGGACGTTTTTGTAATGCGTTACTAATTTTGTTTGCTTCCGTCTTAGGTTATGCGATTGTCAGTAGGATGTTAGAGGAGACACGTGACTTTCGTTAAAACGTACATGAAAAAAGTGAGCTCGATTATCGGCTCACTTTTTTCTTTAGTTTAAACGTGTTGTTGTTCTCTTATAAAGGGAACGTGAAAGTTTACATGTAATTGATGAAAGTGTTATCAAGTTATCGGCTTCTCCGTCTAACTCGACGCACGTTACGATATGCGTTACGGTAAAAATATGTATACAATGTAGTGTAAATAGATAGGAATAAAAATGGTAACGTAATGTAATAAGAGAAAAAATCTAAAAATGCAAACAAGTTTAAGATCACGAGAGCAACGGTGCATAGGAAAAATAAAATTGGAAAAAACGCAGTTGTCCGCATATATATCCCCTCCTATATAACGTTATGCAAGGAAGAGGAAAAATAAAAGAGAACGGACGTATATAACGGCTCACTTGTATGTAGCTTGCGTTACTCTATACTCCCAAACAACCTTTCCGTTAACTTCTTTTTTCGCTACTTTTCGTTTCAATAATAATTGAATTAACTGTTTTTCCGCATCTTTAATCGATAGGTCAAAGGCGTAGGCGATTTCACGTGTTTCCGCACGAGGAAACCTCATGAAATAGTCCTCGATTTTCGGTGTATCGTTATGTAATACATAGTCGTATTGATCGTGTAACATATGATATAAAACTTGTTTATACGTATCATATGATTGGATATTCGCTACTTTTATAATATCTTCATCGTCATATTGATTGAAGAAAACGAGCGATGGAAAAATAGTGACACCCATTTCCTTTGTAAGTTGTAAATCACTCTCGAGAGCATTTAATGTACGGTGTGAATAGTAGTCGTAACAAAACTCATCGATATCAAGACATACCCAACGGGCAGCTCGTTTTAACATATTTTCAACGGATTCGATTTTTTCATATAAAAAAATCATATCCTGAATGAAACGTAAAAATTGTTTTCCAATCCGATTACCTTGTAAACAAGCTGCTTTTATTCCAATGGAAAGTTGATACAGATCCCAACGGCTAAATAAACGATTGTTAGAACAAGAGCGTTTTATAGAGCTTGTGTGCGGTAAAAAAATAATCGGTCGAACAGTGATTAAGTTGCCGAAATGTAACAAAAGCTTTTTAACTGTCGATTCAATTTCCCAACAACGATGACAAAATGGATTGATAAACTGGTATACAACGATCGGCTTATTTATTTTCTTCACATATGGATAATTACGTCGATATGTTGACTCTTTCCATACGTAATGTACATTCACGATACATCCCTCTTCCATTTAATATAATGAAAAAAGCGAATGACGATAAAAGGCATCACAACCACATTAAAAGCGCTTACATTATAGCGGTTAGAAAAAGAAGTAGCAACGCGTCTTGATTCCGTCATTGTCTACTGTTAACCATATGCTCTGCCGTCATCGTTAATCGTTCAAAGATAGCGGAGCGGTACGGTTCTTCCACGTTTGCCTCTTCAAGTGCTTTATCCATACATTCTAACCAGGCAACTTTCCGTTCGTCTGTAATTTCAAACTCTAAATGTCTGCGGCGTAACATCGGATGGCCACGGTTTTCAAGGTATAAGTTCGGACCACCGAAAAACTGTGTTAAAAACCAATATTGTTTCTGTTTCGTAAATGTAAAGTCTTCCGGAAAAATTGGTATTAAACGTTTATCTATTGCGATGTGATCATATAACGATTCAACGATATGATGGACAGTTTCTGCGCCACCAATCGCATCGTAAATCGTCCCGTGCTCAGTCATCGATAATCAACCTATCTCTCATACTATTTTGTTATCTAATTTTAACAAACGTTATAGGAGAAATGCAAAAATAATGCATTTAGTACGATTGTAACGATGCGTAAAGTCTAGCAATTTTCGGCAACGTTTGCTTTTTCGTTAAGTGGCATGAACTCATTAATGTTTGCAGTGCATCCATTGCTTCTTTCAAAGAGCGTGCCTCTACTTCTATTTCGTAGTCAACGATTCCGTTATATTGACTGCGGTCGAGCATGTAAGCAATTTCGTCTCGTTTATAAATCCATCGTTCCGTCGTCAACGAACCGATCCATGCTAGTTTATGTAGTGGAATAGATAGGGTAACGAGTCTTTCTATTACATGATTTGTATGTCGTACATCGTTATTTTTCCACTCTATTACTTGCTCATTCGTTAAAGGTGCATGCGTTTCTAATATTCCATTATCTCGTTGTTCTTTCAATGTTAACGTATATTGATTTTCAATATGCCGGATACGTAAAGCACATTGTTTATGACGTAAAAGGAAATCCTTTGTTTCAAAATAATCATTCGTTTGTACGATTGGATCATTCGGAAACGGAAAGAATAGTCTTACTCGTTGAAACTCATTGTATGTAAGTAACAGTTTCTTTTCATATTCCATCTCTTGTACCATGTAGAATTCCTCCATTTCTGTC
>DATGRY010000053.1:0-10115 GCA_035303165.1 Pseudogracilibacillus sp. | reverse complement strand
TGAGCCACTTGATTCATGCGCCATGACTTTCAATAGAAGAAACGAGCGATAATCTATGAATCTAATACAATTGTGGTGGATTGCTGGCGATAACTCATCAGTATGGATAATGATACTCCCCTATCGTCATGGTTCGAGCGTTTAAAGCGTCGCAAGCTATGAGTAGGGCTGGAAGAAATACTTGCAGGGGTGAAATTCCCGTGGAGCTGTACCAGCAGCCGTCTGATTTTTTTAAAAATAGTGAAGTAAATTAAAGAATCGTTGTTTCTAGTATGTATTCCTCTATTAAGGAAAGGAGGTATATATTTAATGAAGGAACTGATTACAAAAGGTGATTTAATTGAGCTTGGGTATCCTAAATATACTTCGATACGAATTATTAGACAAGCGAAACAAATCATGGTACAAAAAGGGTATCCATTTTATAATAATAAACGCTTAGGGCGTGTACCAAAAATGACAGTCGAATCGATTCTAGGTTGTGAACTAGAATTGGAGGAAGGCAGTCGTGGCAAAAACTAAATATGTGGGAGTTTATATCGATGATAAAGGGCAATATTTTTATGAAACGGAGTTAGGAACAGATCGAATTACTGGGAAACGTCTTCGGAAAAAGGGGCGTACGAATCAGCAAGGAAGAAAGTTCACTTCTGCGTTACAAGCCTATAAAGAATTAGTACGGGTAAAAAATGAATACCATAAAGCAAACGGGTACGGGAACTATCATATGACATATGGCCAATTCATGGATACTGTATATATTCCTGCATATGAAACAGAGGTGGAAGAAAGTACTTTTTATGTTCGTAAACGAACATTAGAAAGTATGAGAGATCGTTTCTATAACATAGAACTTCGCTCTCTAACTGTAGAAGATGTTCAACGGTATCGAACTTGGCTACTTTCAGACAAAGGAGCTGGATATTCCCAAGCATATGCTAGTTTAGTATTTGGTATGTTTCGTAAAAGTTTAGATATGGCAGTGGATATGCAATATCTAGAAATGAATGTATCTAAAAAGGTGAAAGCTATTCCAAAGGGAAAGGCAGTTGTTCCTTATTGGACTAAGAAAGAATTTGAAAAGGTTATATCAGTTATTTGTCTAGATGATTTTTATGAACATTTATGTTTTGTGATGTTATGGGTTTATTTTATGACAGGGCTTCGTGTCAATGAAGGTACAGCATTATGGTGGGAAGATGTAGACTTTAAAAACAAGCGACTTCGTGTTCATCATTCCCTATATTTACGAAACAAGAGCAATTGGCAAAGGAAAAATTATACAAAGACAGAGGATGGAAAGCGAATCATCTCTTTAGATAATGATACGATAGAGATTTTGAAAGTATGGAAAGAACGACAAGCCAAAATAGGAATTGACGATTTCATTTTTAGTTATGATGGAACACCAATGATAAAATCAACAATTGGCAGAATTATTCAACGTTATGCAAAACTTGCAAATGTTCATCGTATTCAAGCAAAAGGACTACGTCATTCGCATGCATCTTATCTGATTAATGAATTTAATATTTCTGTTTTGATATTGTCGAAGCGCATGGGACATTCCAGTCCAGAAATTACGTTAAAGCATTATTCACATATGTGGTCAGGCGTAGATGAACTCATTGCGGAAGAGATGACAGGTAACATTAACATACGAACAGCAAAAAAATCAGGTATATCATTTAATGGTAATCAAGCAGTAAAAAAATGAGTTCCGCCAGAATCCCCGCCAAGAATAGTGGAAGATGTGATAAACGTTGGTATGATAGGCTTAAAGCGTCACCTGCACTGTTTGAGTGGGAGTAGTTGCTGCACTTGATTAGGATGGTTTATGTCGATTTGATAGGCTTTGATGTGATTTGAAATCACTTGAATAAATGTATTTTGATAAGGTTGTCCGCTTTTTATCTCGCCTAAAATAGCTTTAAATGATTTATTTTAATGGTTTTTGAAAAGGGTACTTGTGGTTATCCCGCCTGAAAATTATTATACAGTTGCTATCAAAACAGAATATTTTTTGACGAAAAGCACGTTCCCATGATGGGAGCGTGTTTTTGCTTGTTGCGTTATCGTAAATGGAGTTGCCTATAGCTAAGGTTAATAGCTTGAGAGGAGAGACTATGCCTTGATAGAAAATAAAATATTTTTTGCCTCTGCATGCGTTTTTAAACCTATATATAATTAAAAATTATAACAAAAGGAGTAAAAATGAAAAAATACAATAAATATGCCTTGCAAATTTGTGTTTTTCTATTAATTGTATCCGGAATTTTTAATATAAGTTTTATTACTTCAATATATGATGCAAAAAAACAGTATGTGGAAAGAACATTTAATGAGCATACATTTTGTATCTTATGTGTTCGAGCATGTTGCTATGGATATGCAAACTAATCCAGTTCCAATTGAACATATTGATTCTAAGCTAAGAATAGCGATAACTGGCGATCGACCAAGAACTGGTGTCATTGATCCGGAGATTGAAATACAAGAGATTAATTCAGAGAATTACGATTTGGATATCACTACATGGTGGATCTATGAAGAGTTATTAGACATCATCAATAATGAACAACAATTATCGATAGATGAATATAAAGAATTTGCAAATAAACTAAACAGATCGAGAGATTTTATGGGAAGCATATTGGTTAGGTGTTGAAAATGAAGATAAAAGTAAAACGATGATGGAAACTAGAAGTATATTGCTAGCTCTATTGAGCGAAATAAGGGAAAATCAAAAGAATGCTAGTGATGGAATTGACATAGAGAATGAAAATAGTGAAAAAAATTAGCCCTATAAAAGGTAACAATGAGAATTTGAAAATTAAAAGTTTAGATTAATAGGTCGATTACTAGGACGATAAGTAATGTAAATATAAAAAAGATAGCTGATAAAAAGCAGTTTAAGTTTATAGGTAATCAAAGTATTACAAATACGATGGAAAGTACAATGTGGGGAGATGCGGAGTAAACCCCGCCTTAATCCCGCCCACCTTTCGATCTGATCCACAAACGTCGTCGTGACAGTGTTTTGTGGTGCGATATGTACCATCAACGGGGGATAGATCGAAAATATAGTAAGGATAGAACTAAATTATTTTGTGCAAATGAACTGCACCTCAATTGTGAAAGGTAAAATAGCAATTGGAGGTGCAGTTTTGCTGTTAAGTAGGAGTTTTATTGATAAAATGCCGCATTCATTCCCGCGAGACGACCTGTCACAAGTGCTGCTGTAATGTTATAACCACCTGTATAGCCGTGGATATCTAAAATTTCTCCACAAAAAAATAAACGGGGCATTTTTTTCGACTCCATCGTATTTGGAACGATTTCTTTCGTACTTATGCCACCTCCCGTGACGAATGCCTTTTCAATAGAAAGCGAGCCGTGAACAGCGAATGAAAAATGTTTTATTTCATGAACAAGCTTGTTAATCATTTCGTTACTAACGTGAGAGACGTTCAGCTGTTCCTCAAGTTCGATTCGCGTGAACAACAAGAGAACGAATCGTTCCGGTGCATCTGTAAGTTCTTTTATCATATTTTTGACTGTTCGTTTCGGATGCACCTTTGTATACGTCCGAATATTATTGAACAATGCATCTTTATGTACTTTAGGTAAAAGGTCAATTTCCATCGTTACTGCTTCTTGCTTCCACAATTGCTTTACGACAAACTGCGAGCAACGTAACGTCGCCGGACCGGATATACCAAAGTGCGTAAATATCATATCCATTTCGTGCGTGACGATCGGCTTGTTTCGTTTGTTTAAAACGGTTAAAGCGACGTTGCGTAACGAGATTCCTTGCAGCAGTTTTTTCTTTATAAACGGTTCGTTCGATGTTAACGCTACTTCGGTCGGATACAGTTTTGTTATCGTATGTCCTGCTTTTTGCGCCCACGGATAGCCGTCACCAGTGCTGCCGGTATTCGGAACCGATTTTCCACCAACGGCGACGACGATCGCTTTCGCTTGTATCGTATCCCCATTTTCCATAGACATGACATGATACTCATCGCCATAGTCGATCGTCCGAACAGCGGAGTTGAGTTTCATTTCTACTCCGTTTTGTCGCAAGTGATGAACGAGCGTGTCGACGACGGATTTTGCGGAATTAGTGACGGGAAACATGCGCCCGTGATCCTCTTCTTTGAGCGCAATGCCCATCTGTTCAAAATAAGCAATAATATCTTCATGATTAAAAACAGAAAACGCACTATATAAAAACTTCCCGTTTCCTGGTATGTTTTCAACAATTTTTTCGAGTGGCAAACGGTTCGTGACGTTACAACGTCCTCCGCCTGAAATCATTAACTTACTTCCTAATTTCGTACCCTTTTCTAATAAAACTGTTTTTGCTCCGAATTCGGAGGCGCTAATTGCAGCCATAAGCCCGGAGCTCCCTCCACCGATGACGGCGACATCATACGTCAAAGTAGTCATCCTTTCTTCGTAAGTTGAGCTAAAAATAAAAAACTGTGTTTATTATACTACGCGGTAGATAAGTTTACACAAAAAGTATGTTAAAAATATGGATAATTTATGAGTACGGAGCATCGTTTTGGACAAACTAACGAAAAAAGCTCATAGGAGGGTTCCTGTTTGGGGTTAAATGTTACAGAAAAACTAATTCAATCACATTTAGTCGAAGGCGAAATGAAAGTAGGCGAGGAAATCGCGTTAAAAATCGATCAAACATTAACACAAGATGCAACCGGTACGATGGTGATGCTCGAACTAGAAGCGATGGGAATCGATCGTGTGCAAACGGAAGCATCTGCTCAATACGTCGATCATAACATTATTCAAGTTGACGGGAAGAACCCGGACGATCATCTTTTTTTACAAAGTGCCGCAAGACGATTCGGGCTTTATTATAGCCGCCCTGGAAATGGTGTAAGTCACCCTGTGCATATGCAACGGTTAGCTAAGCCGGGTAAAACGTTACTCGGATCCGACAGTCATACGTGTGCAAACGGGTGTATGGGAATGCTAGCCATCGGTGCCGGTGGGATCGATGTGGCGATGGCGATGGCGGGAAAGCCGTTTTACGTGAAAATGCCGCAAGTATGGGGAGTGAAGTTAACGGGGAAACTACCAGAATGGGTTAGCGCGAAAGACGTCATTTTAGAAATGTTACGTCGCTACGATGTAAAAGGCGGGGTCGGAAAAGTAATTGAATATTTCGGGCCAGGTTTAGATACGTTAAGTGCGATGGATCGTCATGTCATTGCGAATATGGGTGCTGAACTCGGAGCAACGACGACTGTATTTCCATCTGATGAAGAAATAAAAAGATTTTTGAAAACACAAGGTCGAAAAGAAGATTGGGTGGAGCTAAAGGCAGATAAAGATGCGACGTACGATATGGAGACAGAAATTAATTTATCGGAATTGGAGCCGTTAATTGCGAAGCCGTCCAGTCCGGGAAATGTCGTCCCAGTAAGTAAAGTTGCAGGTACTCCAATATATCAAGCATATATTGGATCGTCCGCCAATCCGGGATATCGTGATTTTGCCATTGCTGCAGAAATGGTCAACGGTAAGCAAATTGCAGACGGAGTTTCATTCGACATTAATCCGACATCGCGTCAAATGTTGACGGATCTCGTTAAAGAGAGTTATATCGCAAGTTTTCTTCAGGCAGGTGCACGATTACATCAAGCAGGTTGTAACGGTTGTATCGGCATGGGGCAAGCACCGGCGACGGGACGGAACAGCTTACGGACGACACCACGTAACTTTCCTGGGCGCTCTGGAACGATGGAAGATAGTGTCTATTTGTGCGGTCCGGAAACTGCCGCAGCTTCTGCATTAACGGGTGTTATTACAGATCCTCGTACGTTAGGTGAAAAAATGCCAACTATTTCTGAACCGAAGCAAGTGACGATTGACGATGGTTTATTTGATAAACCAATTCCGTATGAAGAAGCGAAAAAAGTTTCATTAGAAAAAGGGCCAAACATCGCATCCATACCAGAAATGGGAGAATTAGAAGACGCGTTGGAAATTCCTGTTTTATTAAAAATGGGTGACAACATTTCAACAGATGAAATTTTAGCAGGAGGTTCACGCGTTTTACCGTATCGAAGTAATTTACCGGAAATAAGTAAGTTTTCATTTGAAATAATCGATTCCGCGTATTATGAAAAGGCACAAAGCTTAAAAAATAGTGGAGGACATGCGATTGTAGGTGGCTATAATTACGGTCAAGGATCAAGTCGCGAACATGCAGCGCTTGCTCCTCGCTATTTAGGATTACGTATTGCCCTCGTGAAAGACTTTGCTCGTATCCATTGGCAGAATTTAATTAACTTCGGAATCGTTCCCCTTACCTTTACTGATCCAGAGGACTACGATTTACTCGACCAAGGCGATACGCTCATCGTGACGAACGTTCGAGATAAAATAAGGACGGAACGTTCGTTTACAGTAACAGTTAAACATAAAACGGACATTACGGTTGAACATTCGCTGTCAAAACGGCAAGTAGACATTCTTCTAGCCGGTGGATTAATTAATTGGGTAAAACAGGAGAAAGTAGGTGTAAACGATGACAGATAAACGTTGTGTTGCCTGCGAAGGAACAGGTATGTTAGCGGATGATGAGGGTTGGCAATATAAGTGTAGCGTTTGCGACGGTCATGGAGTTGTTTCGGAGCAGAAAGAAGCACGTATTATGTCCGTCGATGAAAACAACCGGTTGTTAGATTAGAAATAGCGCATATTGCGTGTAACTGCTACGAAGTATCGTTAGAAAAACAAAGCGAAAATAACTTTTTATGTAAAACGAATGTTGAAATTTGACGAAATAGCTTTTTGCAAGTATGATAAATGCAAAACATGAACCTTTGCGTATAATCTCGAGAATATGGCTCAAGAGTTTCTACCGGACTACCGTAAATAGTCTGACTACGTGAGGGATGAAAATAAGTAATGCACACGCAGTTTCACGCCTAAGCGTATGAAGCCGCGTCTTCTTATTTTTTCTTCTCTTACGACGGTAGCACTCTCATTTAGGGTGCTACCTTTTATTTTATACGAGTATTTTAGCAAAGTTCTTGTTTTATAAAACTTTGAGGAGGACAAGAACGGTGAAGAAGTATTTTCGTTTTGAAGAATTAGGAACGAACTATCGCACTGAATTTATGGCTGGTTTAACGACATTTCTAGCGATGGCGTACATCTTATTTGTTAACCCGGCGACTTTATCCCTTGCAGGAATTGAGGAATTACCAGAAGGAATTACACGGATGGACCAAGGGGCAGTTTTTACAGCGACAGCTATTGCCGCGGCGGTAGGAACACTTCTCATGGGGGTAATCGCCCGCTATCCGATTGGACTTGCACCAGGGATGGGTCTGAACGCATTTTTCGCTTACACGGTTGTGCTTGGTTACGGGATACCGTGGGAGACGGCGTTATCGGGAGTTTTAGCATCAGGAATTATTTTTGTCATTTTAACATTATCTGGTTTAAGAGAGAAAATTATTAATTTAATCCCCGGTAATTTAAAGCTTGCTGTCGGAGCAGGTATCGGATTTTTTATCGCATTTTTAGGATTTCAAAACGCAGGAATTATCGTCGGAAACGATGCGACACTCGTTGCACTCGGTGATTTAACAGATCCGTACGTACTATTAGCTGTTTTCGGAGTAATCATTTCTGTCATTTTACTTTCTTTAAATGTTCGAGGTGGTATTTTCTACGGAATGATCATTACGTCCATTGTCGGTATCATTTTCGGGCTGATCGCTGCACCGAAAGGGTTAAATGATATCGTTAGCTCTGTACCGAGTCTTGCACCGACATTCGGTCAAGCGTTCGTCAATTTCGGCGATATATTTACGTTACAAATGCTCGTCGTCATTTTAACGTTTTTATTCGTTGACTTTTTCGACACAGCAGGAACACTCGTTGCAGTTGCTACACAAGCAGGCCTAATGAAAAACAACAAACTACCGCGTGCCGGACAAGCACTTTTTGCGGATTCGGCTGCGACAGTCGTCGGTTCAGTCGTCGGAACATCTACAACGACATCATTCGTAGAGTCAACTGCAGGAGTTGGAGTTGGAGGGCGAACAGGGTTTGCATCGATTGTCACAGCTGGCTTTTTCTTACTCGCACTCTTTTTCTCCCCGTTACTATCTATTATTACCGTTGAAGTGACAGCACCAGCACTCATTATTGTCGGTATTTTAATGTCTACAGCGTTAAAAAACATCGACTGGAATCGATTTGAAATTGCCGTTCCATCATTTTTAACGATTATTGCGATGCCGCTCACATATAGTATTGCAACAGGTATTGCTATCGGATTCGTCTTTTACCCGATTACGATGATGATGAAAGGAAAAGCGAAAGAAATTCACCCGGTTATGTACGGCTTAGCAGTTATTTTCGTTTTATACTTTATTTTCCTTTCTTAATAAAAAAGAAGCTAGGGTAAAACTAGTCTTAGATAAGTGAAAGAGACGGGATCGCTAAAAAGTAGTGATTCCGTTCTTTTTTATCTCAAGTTTATTTCGGCTACTTTTCATATTTAGTTTGTTTTTTGTCTGTTTCTATTTACTACATAATAAAAAACGAAAGCTCCCATACCTAGAAGAGAGAGAACCCCCATTGAAAAATATAACGTTTGACCACTAAACGAATCAAGCAATGCACCACCAGTGAGGGAGCCGATAATGCCTGAGACACCAAAAAAAACGGAGTAAAAAAATAAATGACCAGTGGCAACTAAGTTTTTCGGAATTATTTTCGTCACATAATCAAATGCAGCTACGTAAAACATACCGAACGTAAGTCCGTGTAGCGTTTGCAATGAAAGAATTGTCGTCGGACTACTTGCATGACCGTATAAAAACCAACGTATACTATAAAGAGCGCTCGCAACGATAAGAAAAACAATCGGGTGAAAGGAACGAAACCAAAAGCTCGCTAAGGCGAACACGGTTGCCTCACTTACAAGGCCGATAAACCAGGCGATTCCGACGAGACTTTCCGTTCCACCTAGCTCTCCAATATAGAGTCCGATAAAACTGTCGTTTGCACGATGGGCGATCGTAATAAACATCATAATTGTCAAAAAGAGAATGAACGGCTTATACGTAATCATTTGCTTCACATGAGCAAGAGTTACAGGAGCTTCTACCCGCTCAACGTCTTTTACTGTAAATGAGATAAATAGTAACACCGCACCGATAGCTACATAAGGAATGACGATATACCCAATACCGATGTGATCGAGCAGTTTACCGACGAGTAAGGAAGATAAAGCAAACCCGATTGAACCCCACGTACGAATCGTTCCGAAAGAGACGTTCAATTCGTTTGCCCGTTGTTGTGCCAAACTATCACTTAACGCTCCAACAGGCGACGAGAAAAAGTACAAAATTGCACCGAATAATAATAGGGCGAGTAAATGATTCATTTGGAAAAAGATAATGCTCGAGAGTAACATCCCGGTGATCGATAAAATAAGAAATCGCTTCATCGTCTTATATTTGTCACTCATATATCCCCAAAACGGCTGCGAAATGAGCGAGGCAAACGGTCCAATCGCTAAGATCCAGCCGATTTCCGTACCGTTTAACCCTTTATGTGCTAAATAAAGCGGGAGAAAACTTAATACGATCGTATTCGTTGCATGGAAATGAAAAAGGAGTAATTTTAATGGAAAT
Organism: Pseudogracilibacillus sp.; assembly: GCA_035303165.1. Taxonomy (GTDB): domain Bacteria; phylum Bacillota; class Bacilli; order Bacillales; family Amphibacillaceae; genus Pseudogracilibacillus. The sequence goes on along the minus strand of DATGRY010000053.1, from coordinate 423 downwards.
AATGTTTTCTTTTGCGAAGTCATATCGTTCAATCCTTTGCTATTAAAGCGATTATTTATGCTTGTACGGTAATTCATAGTAAAATAAAGATATAACTTCCATTATAGTATCGTATCAAGGAGGAATCTTTCAATGAATACTCCGTTTATTAAAGAGCTACGGACGGGTAAAGTAAAACAGATGGGTGACAAACGTGCAGAAGACCCGCTAGACCGTGAATGGGAAAGTGCCATTTTTAAAGAAGAACGAACAGGGAAAGTGTGGTTAACAAAAACAGGCCTAGAACAAGATGAAGTTGCCGATACGAAAGTACATGGCGGTCCGGAAAAAGCACTTTTTGCCTATCCCGTGCAACATTATGCGTTTTGGCAACAACGGCTGCAAATAGATAGCATTACAGCAGGTGGAATGGGGGAAAACTTA
>DATGRY010000052.1:0-5932 GCA_035303165.1 Pseudogracilibacillus sp. | reverse complement strand
GCTTAAACGAAAAAAAGAAAAAACATCGTTAAACAGCACGGTAATAAACTGGAACGACTCCCTCTATAAGTAGCAACAAACTTATAGGGGATATTTCATTTTACCCGATGAAAACTTCAAACACGCTCCGATATAAAACTCCCTCTACTTCTAAGGTTGTACATAGTACGGTAAAACACGTAACTTGCAACCGAACAAAACGCACTGTACGTGAAATAACATCCTTTTTCTGGGTTTTTCCAATGTTTATGTTCGTAGTTGACGTATTTCATCGTCGTTTTTAGTTGAATCGCCACCATTCGTTTTGTCGTTGTCGGTATTGAATGAACATTTTTGGCGTTGCCTTTATATGATCGCGCAAATCGCATTTTTCGCTCCTCATCTTGCTCTCTAACCTAGACATTTCGTAAACATCTCCGTTTCCGTTTCTTCCCTACAGTTTTGCTTCTGCACCTCCGTGAAAGCCCGTTAAACTGGTTTCCCACCACTTCGCACGTGCGTCTCTACAATTGCCATATTTGTCGTAAAGATTATATATTCGATCGAAACCGGCTCCCCTCCAATTCACTATGTCCAAATAACTACCAGGGTAACAAAATTATGTAAAACAAGTTCAAATAGAGATGCGAAATAAGGATGATGTTGTGAGCGGATACAGACTAAAGAACTTTTTTACTAAAGTTTTGCGATTTTTGCGGTTTATTAGCTAAGTTTGTGGTAGAATGTAATGTTAGAAGTATGTAATTTACAGGCGTATAAAATTTAGGACGAACTTTGTTAGGAGGACTAGGAATTCATGTTTTCAAGAGATATCGGAATTGACCTTGGAACAGCAAACGTATTAATTCACGTAAAGGGTAAAGGAATTGTATTAAACGAGCCAGCAGTTGTAGCAATGGATCGGACACAAGGGAAGGTGCTCGCAGTTGGCGAGGAAGCTTACTTAATGGTAGGAAGAACGCCTGGGAATATTGAAGCAATTCGCCCTTTAAAAGACGGAGTCATTGCGGACTTTGACGTGACAGAGGCAATGCTGAAACATTTCATTAATAAAATTAACGTAAAAGGGTTTTTATCAAAACCTCGTATGCTCATTTGTTGCCCGACAAACATAACGAAAGTGGAACAAAAAGCGATTAAAGAAGCCGCAGAAAAATCCGGTGGTCGTAAAGTGTATTTAGAAGAAGAGCCGAAAGTGGCGGCGATCGGAGCGGGGATGGAAATTTTCCAACCGAGTGGGAATATGGTTATCGATATCGGTGGTGGGACGACGGATGTTGCTGTTCTTTCGATGGGTGATATCGTGACAGCCGAGTCGATTAAACAAGCGGGCGACACATTTGACCACGAAATTTTACAATACATTAAACATAAATATAAGTTACTAATCGGGGATCGAACAGCGGAAGATATTAAAATGACGATCGGAACCGTATTTAAAGGATCACGTGATGAAGATATGGACATTCGTGGCCGTGATATGGTAAGTGGTTTACCACGAACGATTACGGTTCATTCCGATGAAATTGAAGAAGCACTTCGTGAGACGATTAGTATTATCGTATCTGCTGCAAAAGCAGTGTTAGAACGTACACCACCAGAATTATCAGCAGATATTATCGACCGTGGCGTTATTTTAACAGGTGGCGGTGCGATGATTCACGGTATCGATCAATTAATGGCAGAAGAATTAAAAGTACCTGTCCTCATAGCGGAAGAACCGATGAATTGTGTTGCAAAAGGAACAGGTATTATGCTAGCGAATATCGATAAACTCGACAGCGCAAAGATTAGTTAAACGATAAAGGAGGCGCTTTGCTTGTTAAGAGGTTTTTATACAGCCGCAAGTGGCATGATCGCTCAACAACGGCGTCAAGAAATGGTCTCAAATAACATCGCAAATGTGAACACTCCAGGTTATAAAGCGGATCAGGCGACATTACGGTCATTTCCTGAAATGCTCATTCATTTAATCGATCAGAAAAAGATTCCAACGACGAATGAAGTAAAGCTACGGAGAAGCCAGCCGATTGGCGGTTTACATACAGGCGTCTATGCACAGGAATCGATTTTGAATTTTTCACAAGGAATGATACGAGAGACAGGGATGTTCACTGACGTAGCATTAATAGACCGCGACTATCCAGACGAAAACGGACAAGTGTTTTTTACCGTCCGTAACGAAAACGGAGACATCCGCTATACACGAAACGGAAACTTCACCGTCGATGGTGAGGGATATTTAACGACGAATGAAGGCTTTTACGTTTTAGACGAAAACGGAAACGAAATCCAAACCGACGGATTAGAGTTTCTCGTCACAGACGAAGGATACGTACAAACAGCAGCGGGGCAAGCTCGTTTAGGCATTGCTTACATCGCCGATGCGCATGAACTAATAAAAGAAGAAAATGACTTACTAAGCCCGGAAGCCGGTGATGTGGACGTCCAAAATGCGTACGCATCAGATGCGAACTTTACGATGCGCCAAGGATTTCTAGAAGGCTCGAACGTCGATGCCGGACGGTCGATGACGGAAATGATGCAAGCGTACCGTAACTTCGAAATGAACCAACGAGTGCTAAAAGCGTACGATGAAAGTATGGACAAAGCAGTGAACCAAATCGCCCGTTTAACGTAACGGATTACTCTTTTTAAAAAACTGTAACCGACGGACATATAATAAACGTCCGTCCACATAGAAAAGAACGATATAGAGTACAATGACTCAAAGGCTACATACCGAAGAGACTTTATCATTTTGCGATGTCACCACAGAATGAAACGGAGGGAAACCGATGTCATTACGAGCGATGGGACAAGCGTCTGTAACGATGAACAACTTACAAAAGCAGATCGATACGATTAGTCATAACTTGGCGAACCTACAGACACCTGGTTATAAACAACGACAAGCGGAATTTTCTGCTTTATTAACACAACATATTGCGAATATGACGCATCCGGAAAATGCACGCGGTCGCATGACGCCGGATGGAATTCGCTTAGGCACGGGTGCACGTCTCGGTGCAATTAACAATAAATTAGCGATCGGCTCGATGCAGCGTACGGATCGTTCATTAGATGCAGCGTTGAAAAATGAACACCATTTTTTCCAAGTGTCTGTGATCGAAAATGGAGAAGAACAAATTCGTTATACACGAGACGGTTCGTTTTACGTGCAACCAGTGAATGACGGAGCACAACTCGTCCTCGTAACGAAAGATGGACACCCTGTTCAAGGGGTAAACGGACCGATCCAGTTCGATGCGAACAATATTGATGACATCTTTATTGGAGACGGTGGAGAGATTACTGTTCGCCGTGGGGATGTGCAAGAAATTGTCGGCCAATTAGCGATTGTCGAAATTGAACGTTCACGCATATTACAATCTACAGGCGATAACTTTTTCCAACTGCCTGACTTGGAAGCACTCGGGCTCAATATGGCAGATATCGTTCAAAACGTTCCAGTCGGTGATGCCGTACTCGACAGTGGCGTCCTTGAAATGTCGAACGTTCGAATGGAAGAGCAAATGACGCAGCTCATGAATGCGCAGCGATCGTATCAATTTAATTCGCGAACGATTTCGATGATGGATCAAATGCAAGGGTTAATTAACCAAGTGCGCTAAAATAGATTTACGTAAACGACAAATCGGTTCAATAAAACGAAACTTTCATGTAAAATGGATGCGTAAGCGACGTTTCGTTCTTATTGGACCGAATGTTTTATGTAACGCGACATTCTACATTCGAAAGAAGCTTTAGTCGCCCGTAGAAGCAAGTTTATTTGCTGAAATGACGAGACGTCAAGGAGACGCATGAATAATAGTTGTTTGTAGGAGAAAGTGAACAAACGTACGTGAAGTTACTTTATGAAACAAAACTGTAGCGAACATGAGTAACTTAGCTAAAGAAATAAGGTGAAAAGAATGGGGACAAATTTAGCGAAAGATAATCGACATAACGAGCCGCAACGTGCTGTAGCTGAAGCGGAAGAAGAAAAAAAGAGAACGAAAAAAGAAGAGCGAAAGGTAAGACGAAACGAAAAGAAACAGTATCATATCCGTAAATTTCCGATCTGGTTACGAATGATTGTCGTCGTTATTTTAGCTATTATTGCATTAATTGCTGGGTTAATGTTCGGTTACGGTGTGCTCGGGGATGGAAATCCTTTTGACGTGTTACAAAAAGATACGTGGTTTCATATTAGAGACATCATTTATAAAGAATAGATACGTTTTTTAACTATGAAATGAAATGAGGCAATAAAATGAAGGATATCGAACAAATTAAAGCGATTATTCCACATCGTTACCCGTTTTTACTCGTCGATCGCGTATTGGAAATGGAAGAGGGAAAGCGTGTCGTCGGGTTGAAAAATGTGTCGGCGAATGAACAGTTTTTCGTCGGACACTTTCCGGAATATCCTGTCATGCCAGGTGTACTCATTTTAGAGGCACTTGCGCAAGTAGGTGCGATTGCAGTTTTAGATATGGAACAAAATAAAGGGAAAATTGGCTTTTTAGCTGGTGTGGACAAATGTCGTTTCAAACGTGAAGTAAAGCCGGGTGATCAACTCCGCCTTGAAGTAGAAATTATGCGGATGCGTGGTATGGTCGGCAAAGGAAAAGGGATCGCTACGGTTGATGGTGAAGTAGCGTGCGAAGCGGAAATTATGTTTGCGATTAAGTAACTATTTGCGATTGTGATAGTGCTACAGTTTTCATAAAATGATGTGCGGAATCGTCTAACGAGTATATCGTAGGCGATTTTTTTAGGCTCTAAAATATATGTTGGGGTTTAGAAAAAATTCAAAAAATAAGAAGCACGCAACCTCCTAATTTGTTAAACTGATTTTAGGACAAAAAAAGAACAAAAAGGAGTTGCGTGTAATTGAATTCTAACATCTCTTATCCAGGATTGGAAGAGTTTATTATTACAAATACTTTTGAAGAGAACGGTGTTTTTAAACTCCATTTGGAGTTAGAAAGAAAACCTCATAAGTGTCCAGAATGCGGAATAATTACTAATTCAGTGCATGATTATCGCTCTCAAAAAATAAAACATATAAAAATTTTCGGTAGAGAGACGTTACTGTTTTATCGCAAAAGACGTTATAAGTGTACTAATTCTGAATGTAATAAACGATTTTATGAAGATAATTCTTTGGTTGAGCGTTATCAGCGGCAGTCTATAGAGTTTAAGCAAGCTATTGCAATTGATTTAATAAATGGAAAGAACTTCAAAGATGTTGCGGTACGTTTTAATACATCTCCAACAACTGTAATGCGTCGATTTGATACTATTACTTCTTCAATGCTGCAAGAAACAAAGCAATTACCAAAGGTAATAGCTATAGACGAATATAAAGGTGATGCAGGCGGAGAGAAATACCAAACAATTATTGCTGATCCAGTTAATAGAATTCCTTTAGAAATACTACCAGACCGAAGAAAAGATACTGTTAAACAGTATCTGAAGAAGCATGGCCATCAAGTTGAAGTTGTAGTGATGGACATGAGTCCATCTTTTAAGGCAGCTGTAGATGAAGCCCTAGGAAAACCTGTTATAGTAGCTGACAGATTTCATTTTTGTCGTTATATTTACTGGGCATTAGAGAAAGTCAGAAGAAAAGAACAAAATAAATTTCACGATTATGACCGCAAAAAATGTAAACGAATGAGACACGTATTTTATAAACGTTATGAAAAATTAACTGATAAGCAACTGTGGTATTTAAACCGTTATTTAAATATGTCGGATTATTTACGGAAAGCTTACGAATTAAAAGAAGCTTATTGTAGGTGGTTTGATGAAGCGAAGACCCTAGGGGATTCGGATTTAATCACAATTAAAGAGAAGCTATATGACTTTTACAAGCTTGTTAAATCCTCTGGAGTAGAAGAATTTGAAAAAGCAATAGAAA
>DATGRY010000051.1:0-40945 GCA_035303165.1 Pseudogracilibacillus sp. | reverse complement strand
CGTTAAAATACGTGTCGCATATGGTAAACTATCTTTATTTTCCCAAACCACTTTGAGCGTATCACGAATATGATGCGGTTTTATTTTCCCAAGTCCAAACGGTACTTTACTTACCCATAAATCAGGACGCGGTTTTTTAGATACTTTCATCGGTCCTGTATGTTTCGTCTTTCCCATGGGAGTCATTCTCCTTTCATGACGTACATTGTTTCGTATGTAAATCATATCATAGAAACATAGTCAACTCTAGATGGAGAGGCGTAAGTTTCACATAAAAATAGTTTGCGAATAGAGTCGTTTTTGATAGAGTAAGAAACAACGATATTACAATGGACGAAAAATGAAAAGAGGAAGGTAATCGTATGAGCAAAACGTATATGTTAGCGTTAGACCAAGGAACGACGAGTTCGCGCGCCATATTATTTAATAGAAATGGAGAAATTGTTGCGATCAGTCAAGAGGAATTTGAACAATACTTTCCGAAACCTGGTTGGGTAGAACATGATGCGGATGAAATTTGGACGTCGATGCTCGCATGTATCGCTTCTGTATTACGAAAAGCGGATATTCGCCCCGATCAAGTAGCAGGAATTGGGATAACGAATCAACGAGAGACGACCGTCGTTTGGGATAAACAAACGGGAAAGCCGATCCACCGCGCGATCGTCTGGCAGTCGCGGCAAACGGTACATATTTGTAAAGAGTTAATGGATGCAGGACATGAAAAGACGTTTCGTGAAAAAACGGGTTTATTAATCGATGCGTATTTTTCCGGAACGAAAGTGAAGTGGATACTCGACAATGTGACAGGTGCTCGTGAAAAGGCTGAAAAAGGGGATCTTTTGTTCGGAACAATCGATACGTGGCTCGTCTATAAGTTAACGGGTGGAAAGGTCCACGTAACTGACTATACGAACGCTTCTAGAACGTTAATGTACAATATTCATACGTTAGAGTGGGATGAGGAACTATTATCGATTTTAACGATTCCACCGTCGATGTTACCAGAAGTGAAAGCATCATCCGAAATATATGGGACGACCGTCGATTATCATTTTTTCGGTCACGAAATTCCGATCGCAGGCATCGCAGGCGATCAACAAGCAGCTTTGTTCGGTCAAGCTTGTTTTGATGCAGGGATGGCAAAAAATACGTACGGTACTGGTTGTTTTATGTTAATGAATACAGGAAAAAAGCCGGTTACGTCTAAACATGGCTTATTGACGACGATTGCATGGGGGTTAGACGGCAACGTAGAGTACGCTCTTGAGGGGAGTGTATTTGTCGCTGGATCCGCGATTCAATGGTTACGCGACAGTTTACAATTGATTAAAACTGCACGTGAAACGGAACAGCTTGCAACGTCTGTTTCATCTACAGATGGTGTATACGTCGTTCCCGCTTTCGTCGGTTTAGGGACACCGTATTGGGATAGCGATGCACGTGGTGCAATTTTCGGGTTAACACGTGGGACGGAAAAAGAACATTTCGTTCGTGCAACATTAGAGTCACTCGCGTACCAATCGAAAGATGTACTTGATGCGATGATGCAAGATGCTAACCTCCGTTTAAAATCGCTCCGTGTAGATGGTGGTGCAGTTGAAAATAACTTTTTAATGCAGTTTCAAAGTGATCTCCTCGATTGTAAAGTGGAACGACCTGTCGTTCAAGAGACGACTGCCCTCGGTGCTGCTTACTTAGCCGGACTGGCTGTCGGCTTTTGGGAAAGTAAGGAAGAGATTGCAACACTTTGGCGCCATGAGCGCACATTTACACCGCAACTAGATGAAAAAACACGAGAAAAGTTATATAAAGGTTGGCAAAAAGCGGTCGCCGCGACACGTACATTCACGTAAGAAAAGACTAGGACAAAACAAGTTTTGCATCATAAACTGAACTGAATCTATATCAAAACTTGATTCGGTTCATTTTGTTTTAGCTACGTTTTGTCCTAACTTCATATTATTCTCGTTTCTTTTTTCGTGTAAAAACGAGTCGTAACAGCTCATTTTTTTGAAAAAGTACGAGTAAACTTGGTAAAAGCACTCCACGAACGATAAACGTATCGAGCAAAATGCCGATTGCGACGATAAAGCCGAACGTCGCGAGTACCTAAACCGGTTGGGTCATAAGTACAGCGAATGTTGCGGCTAAAATTATGCCTGCGGATGAAATGACACCACCTGTGCGCTCGACAGCCACTTGAACCGCCTCTTTCGTGAAACGGCGACTTTTCTCCTCTAAAAGAGTATATCCGACACGCGAAGGCATGTCGTCAGGAAATGACTTCATCGTATTATATTCATATGAAATCGTAAACACGTTCAAGTTCGAGGTGATTAAAAAAACAAATACGATTAATGCAGACAATATCGGCTTATTCGTTACGATGTGAGCGACTTTACCCTATAGAGCGGATGGTTTTTCCGATTGCTCTCCTACTTGTGGAATATTTGGCCAAAAAGCTTTCTGTCCGAAGATCGTAAATAACGCCGGTACGAGTGTAAGTGCAGCGAAAATGATAATGATAACGGCTGTACTAAAGACAGGAGCGAAGTTTTCATAATCACCAAATTGTGTCATAAATAAAATAATCATAGCGACAAACACCGTCGCACCTGAATAAAAGATTGGTACACTAATTTCCGCTAGTGCTCGTTGCATCGCAACATATTTATTCTGTTCTCGTTTTAACTCTTCACGGTAGCGGGAAAAGATAAATAACGAGTAGTCAACGATGAGGGCGAATAAAAAGATTGTCATAATTGATAGTGATTGGTTCGCTACTTCAACACCATTTTTTGCAAATAAGCCAATGACACGGTCCGTTATGGCGTAGACGATGACAGCGACAGTTAGCGGAATGAGTGCAAGAAACGGTGACCGGTACGTGATAATTAACAACAATAAAACGATCCCGATCGTAGAAAACAATAGTACGAGATCTGCTCGTGAAAATAATGCGGACGTATCGACGACGATCCCAGCCGGGCCTGTCATATAGTAATGGACGTCCGTATATGTATCTAATAACGGGTTCATCGTGTCGAGCCCCTCGTTTATTTCCTTCGCCGTTGCACTAGCGGAAAATAAAATGGGTAAAAAAGCAGTTTTATGATCATCTGCAATAACAGAAGTGGTTATATCCTCGGGTAATGCGTGTAGTGGCATGACAGATGTGACATTCGGTATTTCTGTTTCTGTTAACTCCATCGCTATTTCGTGTACTTCTTTTACGATACTAGTTGAATCGGTATGGAGTACGAGAATTCCAGGAACACCATCACTTTCTGCGAAGTATGCGTCTATTTTATCTTTCGCCACGACAGATGGACTATTTTCCGGATATAGTGCGGTGACGTTATGAACGGAAAACTGCTTTGCCGTCGGTGCCATAAAAGAAAGGATGAAGATAAAAAAAGCCAAACGACTGCAGTAATGAGGATACCTTTTTTGTTGCAATGTGTTTGCTTATTCGTCGTATGTATGTGGACATTCAGAACATCTCCTATAGATCGTTACAATCATTTGTATGAAATTTTCGTTTCAAATATTATTTTTCCGTGTATAATGAATTTATTATAACATAAAGCATGTAAGGTATATGATGAGCACATTTTTGAAATTGTAAAGAAAAGATAGGTGTGAAATATGTATATAATACGATGTATGAGCTTCGTTTTATTCCTTTTGCTTCTCGCTGCATGTTCAACAGATACTGACTCAAAAGAAAACGTTCAAGAAGAAGAAACGGAAAAAATAACTTCTATTGCTCAACAAAGTAATGAGCTCGGTTTTTCTATGCTCGAACGTGTAGAACGAGACGAGCTTGGCAATGCATTTCTTTCACCATTAAGTAGTTTCATCGCACTAATCATCGTAAACGAAGGAGCTGATGGTGACACGAAAAAGGAAATAGAGACGTTATTGTCACTTAACGATATTTCCGAAGATGAGCGTAGAGAAGCCGTCTCCGCTACGTTAGACATGTTAGAACGTGACTTAGATGATTTAACGGTAAAAACTGCGAACTCCCTTTGGTTAAATGATCAATACCATTTTAAATCATCATTTGAGGACATCATGAATGCTCATTATGATGCAGAAATAAACGATATATCGATGCGAGACGAGTCTTCGGTAAAACGGATCAATGATTGGGTCCGCCAAGCGACGAAAGATAAAATCACAAAGATGATAGAAGGCCCACTAGACGATGAGACGGTCTTATTCATTTTGCAAACAGTTTATTTTAACGGAACGTGGAAACATGCTTTTACAGCAGATACGAACGAAGAGCGAACGTTTTATACCGGTAAAGAAGACGTAACGATTCCATTTATGATGTTAGAGGAAGAGTTGTACTATGAAGAAACACCAGACTATGAAGCCGTGAAAATACCGTATGCTCATGGTGAAATGTCCATGTACGTCATTCTTCCGAAAGATGACGCTATGCGTGACGAAGTAATAAGCAATTGGGCCAATCGGTCGTGGGACGATATAGAAAATAGTCTGACAAAAAAACAAGGTACGGTTATATTGCCACAATTTCAGTTAGAATATGAGGTTAATTTAGAAGATGTATTAACAGAGCTAGGGATGGAACGTGCGTTTATAAAAGATATGGCACAATTTCCTCATTTTATTGAAGAAGATGTGCCGTTATGGATCGACGAAATAAAACAGAAGACGTACGTTGAAGTCGATGAAACGGGTACGGAAGCAGCCGGAGCGACATCGGTTGAAATTACGACATTATCCGCGCCATTAGAAGAAGATACGTTTTTTATGGAAGTGAGTCGACCATTCTTTATGATGATCACTGATGAAACGACAAAGACACATCTCTTCGTCGGTGACATCGTTCATCCTGAACAAAAAGAAAACTCGCCATCTTAAAGCTATGGCGAGTTTTTTCATTGTTTAAGAATCGGAACGAAGTAGATCTTTTAACGAAAAGTCAACTTCTTTTTGTTCCGTCTCCTCGTAACCTTTCATATATTGAATTCGACGCTGCATCGCGGAATCATTTACTTGCTCATCCGCATGGTACGAAGAACGGACGAGCGGACCTGATTTACAATGCTTAAATCCTTTTTCCAGCGCTATCTGTTCTAACTCTTTAAACTCATCGGGATGATAATAGCGAACGACATCTAAGTGTTGTTTCGTCGGTTGTAAATATTGACCGATCGTCATAATATCGACATCATGAGCTAATAAATCATCCATCGCTTCTAAAATTTCTTCTTTTGTTTCACCGAGACCGACCATAATACTCGATTTCGTCGGTGTGTTAGGGGCAATCTCTTTCACACGTTTTAGTAGCTGTAACGAGCGGTCGTACGTTGCGATTGCACGGACGCGTTTCGTTAAGCGGCGGACTGTTTCGATATTATGGTTAAAAATATCCGGCCCCGCATCCATTAACGTGCGTAAACTTTCATAGTCCCCTTTCATATCGGACGGTAACACTTCAATCGTCGTTCCCGGGTTTTGCTTTCTCACTTGGCGGATCGTTTCAGCAAAAACTGCCGCACCGCCGTCGTTTAGATCATCACGAGCTACAGCAGTAATAACGACGTGCTTTAACCCCATAATTTTTACAGACTCCGCCACTCGCTCTGGTTCATCCCAATCGAGTTCTGTCGGGCGACCTGTCGTTACAGCGCAAAAACGACAACCCCGAGTACATATGTCACCTAAAATCATGAAAGTTGCAGTTTTTCGTTCGCTCCAACATTCGTGTAAATTTGGACAACGTGCCTCTTCACAAACGGTGTTTAAGTTTTTTTCACGCATCAGTTTTTTTAGCCCTTTATATGACTCGCTCGTATTTATTTTTATTTTTAACCAGTCTGGTTTTCGTATATATTCACGTTGTTTTGCCATCGTTATCCACTCCTCTGTTTTGCATTACGTTCAATATTCCATTCATCCGTTGCATATTTCGTCTCGCGTAAATCATGAATATATTGCCACTGCTCATCCGTTAACGTCATCGGCTTAACATCGATTTGTAATCCTCGTTTAAAACCGTCTAAAAATGCATTTTTTAACATGTCGTACGTATGTACTTTTCCAGTAATAGCGTTAATACTGATCGCTTTATGTTCGAAAGATTTTCGTTGTCTTTCACGTACCCGCTCCGATGGAAAATGAAATAAATCGAATAACATGTCCACATCGAAACTCATCGGAATCGATCCGTGCTGCAACAAGACTCCTTTCATTCGCGTTTGTGCATTTCCAGATAACTTTTTCCCATCGACGATTAACTCATAAATTGCCGGGCGCTCAAAGCAGACAGCAGAGCGATCGCTACTATTGCGCTCTGGGCTCGCAAATTCACAAGAAACACCGAGATTACGATACCCTTCCATTAGTCCTTTCGTTAAGACGTAATATGCTTCATTGACGGACTTTGGTATGTTCGGATGTTTTTCGCTTACGACAATACTATATGTTAATTCGTCGTCATGAAGGACAGCGCTTCCACCAGTTAGGCGCCGTACATATTCACAACGATGTTTTTCAATCCCTGAAAAATCAATTGTTTTCGGCACGTTTTGAAAATGCCCCATCGTCAAACTCGGACGTTTCCAGCCGTAAAACCGTAATACAGGATTAATTTCTCCTGCACTATGCCAATGCAACAACGCTTCGTCGATCGCCATGTTTGTTGCGGCATCGTGATGACCACTATCTAAAAAGTGCCATATCTCTCGCAAAAGATTCACCTCGGTTTTTCAATTTTACGTTACACTAATAAAAAGTATACTCGATGAAATGCGAACAATCAATTGACAGTAAACAGTATACAAAAACGACTATTCAGTATATCTTGTGGATAAGTGTCGAGTAAAAGTGTCGAAAAACCGCGATACATGTTGTTATATAAAAGCAAAACATAGTTACACACATTATTCCACACTTATCCACAGAAAAATGTGCACAAGCAGAAGGTTGATTTGAAAGCCATGACAAAAGTTATGCACATATTTGTGTATAACTATGTGGAATAATTAAATATTTGATTAACAAAAGCGTATAAAGTAAATCTCAAAATCACGAAAAACGTCTATTAACGAGGAGTAATCACGTTAATTTAAACTTAACATAAAATTCCGACAACTACAATATGTTTACACGTATTGGAAAAAAGGGGAATTTTTAGTGAAAAGATTATTGTCACTCATCACCTTATCAATTTTGCTCCTCATTTTATACGCTTGTGGCGGTGGTGAAGAAGTATAAGTATCAAGTGATCATTATTCCTCCAAGTGTACCGCTAATTTTATACGGTGTTACTGCTGGTGTTTCCGTAAGTAAACTATTCATAGCTGGAATTATACCGGGAATTTTAATTGGCCTTTCGTTTATGGCCGTCAGTTACGTAATCGCTTTAAACAATGATTACAAGGCAAAAGAAAGAACGAATGTTAAAAAAGCACTGATAGCATTTAAAGATTCATTTTTTGCTCTTTTAATGCCATTTATAATTTTAGGTGGAATTTACGGTGGTATTTTTACACCAACAGAGGCATCTGTAGTCGCCGTTGTGTACGGTTTTCTCGTCGGTGCTTTTATTTACCGTGAATTATCATTGAAGCAGTTCAAGGAAATTTTCGTATCTTCTGCAGTGACATCGTCCGTCATTATGCTTTTAATTGCAACAGCATCTATATTCGGAATGATTTTAACACGTGAACGTGTTCCGCATTTAATCGCGACAATGATCGGGGACAGTGGTTTATCTAATATTGTTGTAATCTTATTAGTTGTTCTCTTTTTATTAATCGTTGGGACGTTTATGGAGACGATCGCTTCAATTATTATTTTGACACCATTACTTGTACCAATTGCACAAAGCTTAGGCATGGATCTTGTCCACTTTGGTATTATCATGATCGTAAACTTAGCAATTGGTCTTATTACACCACCAGTAGGTGTGAATATATTTGTCGGGGCGCAAGTAGGAAAAGTATCTTTTGATCGATTAGTAAGAGCTTTATTACCGTTCATTATTATGATGATCGTCGATGTGTTACTCATCGTATTTATCCCGAGTATAAGTATGTATTTAGCAAATATGTTCGACCATTAATAACAAAAATCAAAAATTCGCAACAAGTTTAGCCTTGTTGCGAATTTTTAAGTTTATGCTGTCGTATTTTGTAATTTACCAAATTTTCGATTGTACATTTTCATAAAATAGGACAATGTAAGTGCCATAGATATAACCGTAAAGAGTAGTAAAACACCGACGTTTTTCCACATGATGAGGAAGTCCCCACTTGAGATAACAGCTTTAAATCCATGGACAGAGTAAGTCATCGGTAATATCGAATTAAATGGTTTTAACGCATCAGGAATAACTTCTAACGGAAACGTTCCAGCACTCGTCGTTAGTTGTAAAATAAGGATGATGATCGCAATAAAACGACCCGGATCGTCAAAACAAGTAACGAGAAACTGAATGAGCGTAATAAAAGTTAAGCTCGTTATAATGGCAAAGAGTAAAAATAATGGTACACTTTGTACTTCTATTCTTAAACCGAAAAGTAAGACGAAGCTAGCGATTAATGCTTGAATGATCCCGATCGCAAAAATGACTAAAAACTTACGTAAAAACCAGTTTACTCCGCTCGTTGGCATGACAGACGGCTCGCGAAGCGGATAGACGATCGATAAGAGCAATGCACCGACGAATAATCCGAGCGACAAGAAGTACGGGGCAAAACCGGTACCGTAGTTCGGCACTTCATTTAAGGAATCGTATTGCACTTCTACAGGATCGGAAACCATCGCACTCGTTTTTTTCGAAAGACTTACATCGTTTGTATGATCGGTTAAAGAGCCGACTTCCTTTTGAAACGTTTCCGTTCCGTCACGAAGTTCACCCATACCGTCTTTTAACTTGCTTGCTCCATCTGCTAGCTCTGCCGTTCCATCGACTAATTGTGAGGACCCATCAGCTAGTTCTTTTACGCCACCGTGTAACGCATTTACTCCATCGTTTAATTCGTTGGCACCGTTTGTTGCAATTCCAACGTTGTTCGTAAAGCGTGATATGTTGTCGAAGTATTGTTGCTGACTGCTACTTAACTCCTTTGCTCCAGATACGAGTTGTGCAGATCCGCTTGATAATTCATTGACACCTTGTTGAAGTGCTATTTGTCCGTTATGAATTGCTCTTGTTCCATTTTGTAAACGTTGTATGGGACTTTGTAATGCTTGAGCAATTTGCTCATCTAAGCCGTCCGCTGCGTTTGCAACTCCTGTAGTAAGTTCAGCCTCAAATTGATCGAACCCAGCATTTACTCCACCTACAGTTAAACTGATCGCATGGCGAATTTGACTATCGACAGATTGGGAAACTTGTTGCTCCACTTGATCTGTCATATGGTCCATCGATCCAATTTTGTCACGAACAGCTGTTAAACTAGTCGCTAGTACTTGCTCTATTTTTTGTTCTATTTCCGTGTTACTATCTTGATTTAATGCATTCGCGACCGCTTCAATCGTTGCATCATCGACACCATTTTCTTTTAACAGTACACTAAGTTTTTCCGTTTGTGCTACTTTTTCCTCGTAAATTAATTGACTTATATCGTGCGCAATTTGTTCTGAAACCTCGTCCGGAATATCGATGTTTAAATCGCCAAGTTCACTTTTCATTGCTTCGGCTAACCCACTCGATAGTCCGTCGATTAATTGATCAGCTAATTCGTTTTCTAACCCGTTCACGATCCCGTTGCGTAATTCATTCGTACCAGCGATAATCGTATCAGCCTGTTTATTTAATTCTACTTCTATTTCGCTGGCTAAGACTTTTGGTAACTGTTGTTCTAACTCATTGAAACTATGAGCGAGTTGATCCGTACCGTCTATAAGAGTTGGAATATTTTTCTCTAACTGATTCATTCCATTGTGAGCTGTTTGTAATCCGTTAGAAAGATCATTGGCACCGTTTGTAAGCTCGTTAGATGCTTTCGTTAATTTCTCACTATTTTCGAATAGTTCGAGCATTCCCGTTGCTAAGTTCATAGAACCGTTTTGTAACGTATTAACTCCTTCTTTTGCCACTTGTAATCCATCTGCAAAAGTAATCGTACTAGATGCTAACGTAAATAGGTGAGTTTCTAGCTCATCGGTCCCATCATGTAGTTGTTTTGCTCCATCGTGTAACTCATCGACACCGTCTTTTGCTTCGTTCACTTTATCGATTACCGTATCGAAATTATCGACAATCGCATTAGCATATGCTTCTGTCACTTTTTCTTCTAATGCTGCTTCTATTTGTAACATCGCCGTTTCACCAATTTGTGCTGCTAAAAAATTATAGCTTTCATTCGGTGTGTATACAAGTTCAATTTTTTCTGGATTTTCGTCAATTACTGTCGTTGCATGTTCGGAAAATGTAGAAGGTATTTCAATTAAAACGTAGTAATCTTCATTTTCTAACCCATCATATCCCGTTTTGCGATCAACGATATGAAAATCGAAAGCATCTTCATCTTCCAAGTTGTCGATTAGTTCATCACCGAGATGGAGCCATTCATCACGAAAATAATAGCCCTCATCATCGTTTACGATCGCAACAGGGATATCGTCTAACTTATCGTACGGATCCCAGAACGCCCACAGAAACATTCCGGCATATAGTACAGGAACGAATAAAATAGCTGTTAATGCAATCATTAACTTCTTGTCTCGAAACATCTGAAAAGATTCTTTCGTAAAAATAGATTTAAACATGATCTTCACCTTTCTATTGAAAACAATTGACTAAAATCGTCAAGCAGTCATTTTGTAGTAAAATAAATGGATTATCAAGCAGATAATCCTTTGAATATATATGTGTTAAACAAATTGGCAATTTTCTCTTTTGATAAAGGCTCGTGTTTCTTTTCCCAGTCGACGATAAGTGAAATATACAATTTCAATAAAATAAATGCCGTAATTTTCGGATCGACACGTTTTATTTCACCACGTTCAATCGCACGAACGATTTTTTTCTCAAGAAATGCAATAATCGATTCTTCTACCTTTTTAATCGTCTCTTGAACGATCGGTGTGCCAATTTCTTTTTCCTCTTGAACGAGTTTTACGGTTAATTGATGTTCGCGGCGAAACTCTAACATGTTGTATAACGCTAGGTGTACGTTTTCTTGAAACGATTTATTCGGATCGATCGATTCATTCGCAACATGTTCCATATCAGAAATGACCGAAGTCATTATTTCGTTAAACAATTCTTCTTTATTTTTAAAAAACGTATAAATCGTCCCTTTACCAACGTTGGCAAGTCGTGCGACTTGATCCATCGTCGTCGCTTTATAACCGAATAGAGAAAACGACTTCGTCGCAGCAGTAACGATTTCTTTCCGGCGATCAATTTTCATTGCACCACTCCTCAAAAATGACTGAATGAACAATATAGTCATCTAGTACATTTAATACAATAACATATTAATAATTACTTTTCAACTACGATTTATAAAAGGCATTGTATTAATTGCTAAAGATTGAAATAAAGCGGTATAATATGTGTGAAAGGAGAGAGTACGGTGCCTATTAACATACCAGCACAGTTACCTGCACGCAAACGATTAAATGAAGAACGGATTTTCGTTATGGATGAAAAGCGTGCGAAAACACAAGATATCCGTCCTTTAAATATTGCAATTTTAAATTTAATGCCTGAAAAAGAAAAAACAGAATTACAATTGTTACGATTACTCGGAAATACACCACTACAAGTTAATATAACATTTTTACATACGGCGACCCACGTATCTAAAAATGTGAGCAAGTCACATTTAGACACGTTTTACTCAACGTATGAAGATGTGAAACATCGCCGATTCGATGGATTAATTATTACAGGTGCACCGATCGAACACTTACAGTTTGAAGAAGTGAACTATTGGGATGAGCTAGTTGATATTATGGACTGGTCACTCACGAACGTGACATCGGTTATGCACATTTGTTGGGGTGCACAAGCTGCACTATACCATCACTACGGAATCGATAAAAAAGAATTACCACGAAAGCTTTCAGGTATATATAAACATACGGTAAATGATCCGAAAATTGAACTCGTTCGTGGTTTCGAAGATATTTTTCATGCACCACATTCTCGCTATACGGAAGTGACGAGAGAAGATATCGAGCAACATTCTAATTTGCAAATACTTGCCGAATCGGAAAAAGCCGGCGTTTTTTTAATTAAATCGAAAGATAATAAACATATTATGGCTACAGGTCATTTAGAGTATGACGCAACGACGTTGCGCGATGAATATGAACGAGATTTAGCTAGAGGATTAGATATTCATATACCAGAAAACTATTTCCCAAACGATGATGTAACAAAAGAACCGCTCAATACGTGGCGTGCTCATACACATTTACTATTTTCCAATTGGCTAAACTATTACGTTTATCAAGAAACACCGTATAAGTGGAAGTAAATTACTTTTTTATTCACATTATTTACGTTTCCAACGTTTCGAATCCCTCCTTTCGGGTATGGTAAAAGTAAGTGTAAATAATAGGAGGGAATGAAATGGATAAACAAATGCAAGAGTTGATCGATGGCTTGAACATTGATTTAGCGAACGAATACGGAGCGGCGATACAGTATACATATAGTGCATCTGCTGTATCGGGATTGTACCGTTCTGCATTAAAGCCTTTTTTTGAAGCTGAAATTGAAGAAGAATTAGGACATGCACTTTATTTATCGGAAAAAATTATCGCTCTCGGTGGCACTCCGACGACAGAAGCAGCGGAAATTCCGCGCCCGACAGATGTAAAAGATATTTTAGAGGCAGTCCACAAGGCGGAATCTGATACGGTCGTTCGCTATGAAAAACGTAAAAAACAAGCTGAGGCGTTAGGGTTAACGGAATTAGCAGTTCAATTAGAAGATATGATCGCGGATGAAACGCGTCATAAGGAAGAAGTTGAACGACTGTTAAAAGATCCACGTTTTCAAGACTAACGAACGAGTTGGGAAGAGGTTCTTCCCAACTTTTTTAAATCGATTTGATGGCTGGACCGTACTGTTATATACTATTTATAATGAATTCGAGACAAATAGGTGAAAATATGAGAAACAAATATAGTACCCGTGATGAAGAGCTTTCGCTAAAGCTGTTCGTCGTTTTAAGCAGATCGTTAGAAGCAATCAAAAAAGAAGTTGTGAAAGATATCAAAAGTTATCAGTTGAATTTAACGGAATTCGGCGTCCTCGAATTGTTGTACCATAAAGGTCCGCAACCAATTCAAATGATCGGTCGTAAAGTGTTGCTTGCAAGTAGCAGTATTACGTATGTCATTGATAAATTGGAGGAAAAAGGTTATATAGAACGTCGTGCTTGTCCGAACGATCGACGTGTCATCCATGCACATATTACAGAAGCTGGGCACGAACTTATGAACTGCGTCTTCCCGCAACATCGTCAAGCAATTGCGCACATATTTTCCGAGTTATCAGAAGAAGAAAAAGCAATTTTAATCGACTTGTTAAAGCGAGTCGGTTATTTCGCGGACTCACTTTAAGTTTTTTTGTTATATAGTTTGAATTCAACTAATCCGAAACAAAACAAAAGTCAGTTGTTTACATATATCGAAAGAAAAGAAAGTATTTTTGCATGCACCACCGCTAAAAGGTACGAAAGCGAGGGATTACATAAATGATTATGATTGACCTACAACACTTAAGCGCACGGGATACGTATAAACTACTCATCGGAACGATTGCCCCGCGACCGATTGCTTTTGTCACGACCGAATCGGCAGAGGGAGCGATAAACGCTGCTCCGTTTAGTTTTTTCAATATCGTATCGAGTGCACCCCCACTTTTGTCTGTTTCTGTACAACGGCGACATGGCGAACAGAAGGATACAGCTAGAAACGCCATAGCTAAAAAAGGCTTCGTCATACATATTACTGACGAACAAAATGTGGAGGGAGTAAACGAAACAGCGGCAACGTTAGCACCGGATGAAAGCGAGCTAGACCGAACGCATTTCACGGTCATAGAAAGTGAGAAACTGAAAATACCGGCAGTCCAAGAAGCGAAAGTTCGCTTTGAATGTACGTTAGAACGTCATGTCCCGTTAGGAGAAAAAGAGGCGATTATGACGGATTTATTAATCGGCCGAATCGTTTGCATGCATGTTGCAGAGGAAGTATATGACGACGGGAAAATAATGTATGAAAAACTGCAACCAGTCGGTCGTCTAGCGGGAAACGATTATGCGAAGCTCGGCGAAATTTTCTCACTCATTCGACCAAAGTAAATGACAAAGCGGATCACCTTCATGATGGAGGCAATCCGCTTTTTTACCTTTTCATAGCGACGATACGAATGAGAATGACGGTTAAAAACATGACAATACCACTAACGAGAAACGGTAAACCAGAAAACTGTGCGACGCTTCCAGAAATAGTAGATCCTACAACGACACCTAATGAAAAGAATGCATAAAAAATTCCGTATGCTTTACCTCGGTCTACCTTCGTCGACGCATCCGCAACGAGTTTATTCATCGATGGGAAAATAAATGCAAAACCTAAGCCGTAAATGACCATCGCGATAAAGTTAATCGAAAAAACGGTAAAGAAACTGAGCATGAACATACCGATCCCGATTAAAAGAAGTCCTAAAGAGATGAGATAAACAGCAGATACACGATCATAGATGTTGTTTAATGGTGTCATAAAGACGATTAATGCAACGATCCCAAATGTACTTAACAACATTCCTGTCGTCTCCGTACCACGCCCCATGAGCTCAACGTTCAATGGCAAGCCGAAAGCGAGGGTCCCATTACTATACATAAGGGCAAATGCAGCACTAGAAGATAAAATAATTAACGGATGTTTAAGTAATGGTAAAAAATCTTTGAATGTAAACTTGCCACGTTCTGTCGTGACGAACGATTCTTTTACAAAAAATAAAACGATAAAAGCGATGATAAAAAAGAGTGTTGCCACGAGCAAAAAGACATTTTCAATCGACGCTTTAGCAGCTAACACCCCACCGACTGCCGGGCCAACGATCGCGGCAATGCCGATACTTGCTCCCGTTAATGCCATCGTTTTACCGCGTGTTTTCTGTTTCGTTTGATCGCCTATGTAGGCGAAAGCTGCTGGAATTAAAATACCGCCAGCTAATCCGTGAATGAAGCGAGCAATGAGTAAATGGTAACCATTATTCGCCAATGGGTAAAACAGTAAAGAAATAAAAACTGTAATTATCCCTAAAAACAACATTTTTTTGCGTCCAAATTTATCAATCCAATGTCCTCCGACAATATTTCCGATCATATTCGTAAACGAATAAATAGCAACGATTAATCCTGTTAATGCATATGAGGCACCGAGTTGTAACGAATAGGGTGTAATAATTGGCAATTGAATAAACGTATCTAAAAAAGCGACGACTATAATGATGTACATAAAGCGAGTCATAATCCATCCCTACTTTCCACTCTATATTATAACGTAAGATGAAAAAGAAGGAGAATAAAGTGCTAAGAAAAAGAAAAAATGTTGTAAAATATTGTTATTATATTCTCCTTAAAAATGGAAAGAAAACGCTATCAGTAAGCGGTTTCAGCCGGTTTTTTTAGCGGTGAAAAAGATGGCGCAAACGAATGAAGTGACAACATTGTAAATGCTTTCAGTATTGATTTAAAAAAAATAATCATATATAATAAGCAATACTGAAGCACAACAATAAAATTTTAAGGGGGAATTTTGCTTATGAAGAGATGGCTGCAGTTGTTGTTAGTAGCTGTTATTAGTGTGCTTGTCTTAGCTGCTTGTGGTGGTTCAGATGACGAAGAGGCTGCTGCACCAGAGGAGACAGAAGAGGCTACAGAGACGGAGGAAGAAGCAACGGAAGATGAGGGCGATGGAGAAACGTATCGCGTTGGTGCAACGCAAATTGTTGAGCACCCATCTTTAGATGCTGCGTATCAAGGGTTTCAAGATGCAATTAACGATGCAGGACTTGACGTTGAATTCGATTATCAAAACGCACAAAACGATCAAAATAACGTTAAAACTATTTCGGACAACTTCGTCGCAGATGATGTTGACTTAATTTTTGCAAACTCTACACCGAGTGCTCTTGGAGCATTAAACGCAACGAAGGAAATCCCGATTTTATTCACATCTGTTACAGATGCGGTAGACGCTGGATTAGTTGAAGCAATGGATCAGCCGGGAGACAATATTACAGGGGTAGTCGACTTGCATCCAGACGGAATCGAGATGACGGTAGAATTTATCGATAAATATTTTCCAGATGCAAATGTTGGTTTACTCTACAACGCTGGAGAACAAAACTCTGTAACTCAAATCGAAGCAGTTAATGAAGCGGCAGAAGGTACAAGCTTAACATTATCAGAACGTACAGTTGCAAACTCTGCAGAAGTACAACAAGCTGCTCAATCATTAGCAGGAGACGTTGATGTATTCTACATCATTACGGATAACACAGTCGTATCAGCACTAGACAGTGTTGTTGGGGTTTCTAATGAACAAAGTATACCGTTAGTAGTAGGAGAGCCAGACTCATTAACTAAAGGTGGCTTTGCAACATACGGTATTGACTACTATACGATCGGTTACCGTACTGGTGAAATGGCTGTTGAAATTCTCCAAGGCGAGAAAACACCAGGAGATATCGAAGTAGAATATCCACCAGCAATTCAACTATTTATTAACAAAGAAGCTGCTGAAGCTCAAGGCGTTGAATGGAACGACGATTGGGACGACGCAGAATTTGTAGAAACTGAAGAGGAAGAATAATCAGAAAAGAAAGCCTTTTCATTTGATGTAAATTAGTTTATAATAAAAGGAAGCAGAATTTATTTTTTCTGCTTCCTTCATACATAGCACATACAGCTTTGCAACTGTTAACAGTTAACAAAGCAAATAGAACAAGAGATGAGGGATGCTACGATGTTTTTAGCGTTATTTGGTGCTATAGAATCAGGAATGATCTATGCGATTATGGCTCTTGGAGTCTATTTATCATTTCGTGTATTAGACTTTCCGGATTTAACCGTTGACGGTAGTTTTGTTACAGGTGCAGCAGTTGCATCAATTTCTATTTTAAATGGACTTCCACCGGTTCTCGGTACAGTTTTAGGTGCTACAGCCGGGTTTGTTGCCGGATGTATTACAGGTGTGTTGCACACGAAAGGGAAAATTAACGCACTTCTATCAGGAATTTTAATGATGATTGCGCTTTATTCCATTAATTTACGTATTATGGGACAGCCGACGCTTTCACTTTTAAACGAAAGCTCGTTAAAAACACAAATGGTTTCTATTTGGGAAAAGACAGGGATCGACAAGGTGCTTAATAGTGTTTTATCTTTCTTAGGCATTGAGCGTTTTCCGAATACTTGGGGAATTGTCATTATAATGTTATTCGTTATTATCATTATAAAAGTTTTAGCCGACTATTTCTTAATGACGGAAGTCGGTTTAGCATTACGGGCAACTGGTGATAACCAACGAATGATTCGTAGTTTTTCTGCCAACACCGATACGTTAATCATTATCGGAATCGGAATTTCAAACGGACTCGTTGCATTTTCAGGCGCGCTCATTGCGCAGCACGGCGGATTTGCCGATGTTGGAATGGGAATCGGAATGATTATTATCGGACTTGCTTCAGTCATTATTGGTGAAGCGCTGTTCGGTACGAAAACGATTATCCGTGCTACGATTGCCGTTATACTCGGTGCAGTAATTTACCGTATCGTCGTAACGTTAGCGTTACGTGTCGATTTCTTAGATACAGGGGATATGAAGTTAATTACAGCATTACTCGTTATCGTTGCATTAGTTGCACCGAAGATTTTACAAGCGCAGAGGGAGAAGAAACGTCGCGAAAGAAAACGAGCAGCTTTACCAGTGGAGGATGTCAAAAATGCTTAAAATAGAACATGTATCGATAACATTTAACGAAGGTACTCCGGATGAAAAGCGGGCGTTACAAAATATAAATTTACATTTAGATGAAGGCGATTTCGTTACCGTAATCGGTGGTAACGGTGCCGGGAAGTCAACGATGATGAACGTTATATCAGGAAATTTAATTTCTGATGTCGGTCACATTTATATCGGTGGTGAACAGGTCGACCATTTACCGGAATTTAAACGTTCTCAATTTATCGGACGTGTTTTTCAGGATCCGATGGCGGGGACTGCCCCGTCGATGACGATCGAAGAAAATTTGGCGAATGCATTTTCGCGTAATAAACCACGTCGACTACGTCTCGGTGTCAATAAAGAGCGCCGTGAACAGTTTCGTGAACATTTAAGAACACTTAATTTAGGACTAGAAGACCGTTTAACAGCAAAGGTAGGGTTGCTTTCAGGTGGAGAAAGACAGGCGTTGTCTCTATTAATGGCAACGTTTACAGAACCGAGTATTTTATTACTCGATGAGCACACTGCCGCCCTTGACCCTGCACGTGCGGAACTTATAACGAATTTAACATCAGAAATTGTCGAAGAATTTAATTTAACGACGATGATGGTAACGCACAATATGCAACAGGCATTAGATATGGGGAACCGACTCATCATGATGGATGCAGGGCAAATTATTTTCGATGTAAGTGGAGAAGAGAAACAAAGTCTTACGATCGAAGACTTGTTAGAAGAGTTCCAGCGCATTCGTGGAAGACAACTCGCAAGTGATAAAGCCGTTCTCGGTTAAAAATGAAAAGCTGTACTCTATTTTCAGAGTACAGCTTTCTTACTTTTTTAAGACGTGAACTTGTAATCCGTTTTCATCTAATTGTAGCGCATCCACTTCGTATTCGCGATATTTCTCTTGCATCGCCGTTGCAATTTGTTCGCCTTTTCCTTCCGGAACGAATGAAATCATCGTAGGACCGGCGCCACTAATAACCGTTCCGTAGGCACCGAGTTCACGCGCATCCGTTCGAATGTCAAAATAATTCGGGATGAGTTTAGCTCGATAGCTTTCATGGAACAAATCACTTTCCATCATTTTGCCAGCGAGTACATAATCGCCAGTTAAAAGTGCAGAAATCATCAGATTACTTACACCACTAGCTGTTGCCGCATCTTTCATCGCAAACTTTGCCGGCAACACTTTACGTGCCTCTGTCGTCTTCAACTCGACGTTTGGAATGTATACGACAAGGTCTGTGTCGATTGCTGGTAGTTTTTTATAACTCGTTTCTTCACCCATTTTCACCGTGACGACGAAGCCCCCTAATAAGCAGGCAGCGACGTTGTCCGGATGTCCTTCGATACGAATGGCATAATCTAACTTCTCTTTCTCCGTTAGAGATAAATTGCAAAGTTGATTCGTCAATTCAATCGCCGCTACAATAGCAGAGGCACTACTTCCTAACCCACGTGCAAGTGGAATTTCACTATACATTTCGACGTGCATTGGTGGAAGTGAACAATTGTGCCAATTAGCGACCTGTTTAGCTACTTTATAAATATAATGGTCTCTATAGTTTCTAACAGGTGGAATTAGTGAGGTCGTATGGACGAATTTCCACTCGTCACTTTTTTGTACGCGCAGTTTTAAATAACGACTGACGGCAACGCCCGCCGAGTCAAAACCAGGTCCAATATTCGCTGAACTTGCAGGAACAGAGATTTCCAACATATTAGTTACCTACCGTTTTTGCAATATATTCCGTAACGGCTTTTTCATCGTTCGGAAGCGAGACAGGATCAATTGTAATTTGTTCCATCGCCGTTTGTGGATCTTTTAACCCATTCCCTGTTAAAACTGCAACGACTTTACTTCCTTGCGGAATTGCGCCAGTTTTTACTTGTTGGTAAACTCCTGCAATGGAAGCGCAAGAGCCTGGTTCAGCAAAAATACCCTCTTTACGTGGTAACGTCTGGAAAGCATCCGTTATTTCCGCATCCGTAACAGACGTAATGATTCCACCAGATTCATCTCTTGCCTGCTCAGCTAACTGCCAACTCGCCGGGTTTCCAATTCGAATAGCGGTTGCAATCGTCTCTGGTGTAGTAATCGGCTCACCTTTCGTAATAGCGGCAGCCCCTTCTGCTTCAAACCCATAAATTTTTGGTAAGGAAACTCCTTTTTCTTCATGGAATTGCTTAAAGCCTTTCCAATATGCACTAATATTTCCGGCATTTCCGACTGGTATAGCTAAAATATCAGGTGCGACACCGTCAAGCTGCTCGATAATTTCAAACGCAGCAGTTTTTTGTCCTTCAAGTCGATACGGATTTACAGAATTTACGAGAGTAACAGGATAGTCCTCACTGATACGTTGAACCATTTTTAATGCATCATCGAAGTTACCTGCAATTTGGACGATTTCAGCTCCGTACATGACAGCTTGCGCCAGTTTTCCCATCGCTACTTTCCCCTCGGGAATGACGACGATCGCTTTCATACCCGCTTTTGCAGCGTATGCAGCGGCAGCAGCGGACGTATTACCTGTAGATGCACAAATGACGGATTGACTGCCTTCTTCTTTCGCTTTCGCAACAGCCATAACCATTCCACGGTCTTTAAACGAACCTGTTGGGTTTAAACCTTCGAATTTTCCGTACAATTCAATACCGAGTTCTTCGGATATGTGTGGAAAATAAATGAGCGGTGTATTTCCCTCGTGTAACGTTAATTTCGGTGTTTTATCTGTAACCGGTAAATATGTGGCATATGCATCGATTAATCCTTGCCAAGCCATAACTTATACATCTCCTTCAACGCGGAAAAAGCTCTTTACAGTATCAACGACATCTAAGTCGTTTAACTGATTCATTGCGTGTTTAAAGTTTTTAAATGACGTTTTATGTGTAACGACAATTACTTCGGCATGTCCATCGTTCACAGGCGTTTGTAAAATACGTTCGAAACTAATGCCGAGTTGATTAAACAGCTCTGAAATCGATGCAAATGCACCCGTTTCGTCTTTTACGAGTAAGCGTAAATAAAACTGACTAAAACGTTTGCTAGCAGGTGTTAACTCTTTCTTAAAACGAGGCTTTACAAACTTTTTTCCGTTCACACCTAAAAGCATATTTTTAATCGTAGCAACGACATCAGACATAACAGCGGTTGCTGTCGGTAAACTTCCAGCTCCTGGACCGTAAAACATCGTTTGTCCGACCGCCTCACCACTTACGTACACAGCGTTATATTCATCGCTAACTGCTGCAAGTGGATGATCTTTCGCTAAAAATGTCGGTTGAACACTTACTTCAATTTGATTGTCATGGCGTGTAGCAAAGCCGATTAATTTCATCGTTAAATCCAATTTTTTACCATATTCAATATCTGTTAACGAAAGGTTAGAAATACCTTCTACTTCGACATCATCTAATTCAACATTCGTAAAGAATGATAGACGTGCTAAAATAACCATTTTTCGCGCAGCATCAAGCCCGTCCACATCAGCTGTCGGATCAGCTTCAGCAAAACCGAGCTCTTGCGCTTTTTGTAGCGCGTCTTCATAGCTTTGCCCTTCCTTATCCATTTTCGTTAAAATGTAGTTCGTCGTGCCATTTACAATTCCCATTACTTGATGAATTCGATCGGACACTAGCCCATCGGATAAACCACGTAAAAGTGGGATTCCACCACCGACACTTGCTTCATAAAAAAGGTCACAACCGTTTTCTTTCGCTTTTTGCTCTAGTTCAGGTCCATAAAGAGCAATTAAGTCTTTATTCGCTGTAACGACATGTTTTTTTGCATCTAATGCTTCCAAAATGTATTCGCGTGCATCTTCTACGCCACCCATCACTTCAACGACGACATCGATATTCGGGTTTTGTAAAACATCAGCACTATCTGTCGTTAAAATCGATTCATCGACTTCAATTTGACGTGCTTTTTCTATGTCACGTACTAATACTTTTTCTACCTTAACACCTGTACCTAACTGGTGGACGAGTTCTTCTTGGTGTTCATTGACGATTTGAATGACACCAGAACCGACTACTCCCAATCCGAGAAGTCCAATTGAAACATTCTTTGTCAACTTCAGTTCACCTCATCATAAAATTTGTTTATTTCGTCTTGCTTGCAAACGTAACAAATCGAAAAATAATATGTAAAAGTTCACTTTTCGACAAAAGCAACATAGCATGTCAATTATACCACTTTTTCATATACTTTTGAAAGAAGATCACAAACGTTACGTCGCATTCGAATGCTTTTTTATTAATGCTGTTAGCAACTGAACAAATTTGTCCTTTTCTTCCTCTGTATATCGCTTTGGACCTTTCGTTCGCTTCCCCGCTCGCCTTGCTTGTACTTGCATATGGCGTTGCATAAGAAGTCGTTCGATATTGTTTGGTGTATATTGGAAACCTTTATGATGCAGGACGATACATCCTTTTTGTATACATAAAGAAGCCAATCCATAATCTTGTGTAATGACGAAATCACCTTTACGTACGAGGGATACAATTTTCATATCGGCAACTTCTTTTCCTTTATCGACATAGATGACATCGGCGTTGATCATGACATCATTGGATGAGAAATGTGCATAACTTTTTACGAAGACGACGTGTTGTTGCAACGTTTGTGCAACTTCAACAATTTCTGCCTGAACGGGACATGCATCCGCATCGACATAAATAACCATCATTTCCCTACTTTCCATCACGTTTGCTGTTGCGCTTTCCGTCGAATTGTTCGTTCGACAAAGTTAACGATTGCGACACTTGAAATAGCGATTAATCCACCGATCATTGAAATGATAGAAGGCAATTCTTTTATCCAGATGAATGCGATAATAATCGCAATAGGTGGTTCTAAATATAGTAAACTTGATAACGTACTAACGTTACCGAGAGAAAGTGCTGTCGCCCATAACGCATAACAGAGTGCGCCAGGAACGATTCCAACGTAAATTGCGGACATAATTGCTTCATTAGAAGCTACTTGAATATTTTCAATCAAGCCGGGTAAAAAGAAGAGCATCGGAATCGACCCGATCCATGTGAAATATGCTGTTAATTCAATTGGATGATAAGAAGAAAAGAGACGTTTTTGATAGACGAAAAAGAACGACATAGAAATTGTTCCAAATAGGACAAATAAAATCCCTTTTGAAAATGTGAAAAGTGATCCTGTTGAGCCGTACGTAATTAACAATACTCCGATAAAGCCGATGAAAAGTCCGATCCACCCAATCGTATTCATTCGTTCTCGTAAAATGACGACGGCAATAATCGTCGTAAAAATAGGTGCACTGCCGACAATCATGCTCGCTGTTCCTGCAGAAATGGACTGCTGTCCAAAAGTCACACCGAACTGATAAAACGTAATTCCGATGATACTTAATATAATGATCACTGGTAAGTGTTCTTTTTTCGGCAGTTTGAAATTACTCCGTGGGTAAATGGCGTATAATAAGAACATTGCAGAAGCAATGATAAACCGAAAAAGTATCAATTGTCCTGGTGCGAACCCACCTAATAAACTCGCGCGCACAGCGGCGAATCCAGATGCCCAAAAGATAACTGTCAATAATCCGAGAAAGAATACATTCCTACTCATCATCCACCTCCATAAAGCTATATTCATACTATATGTACATCGAACGTATCATAAAGCGTAATGAAATGGCAATAAACTAGGGATAATCCGATAAATAAGTTTTAATTATACATAAAAAGGAAGGGCAAGCAGAAAGCGTTATGTGAAGAAAAAATCGATGTTGTTTGCTATACTTAACGTAAGTATTGAAGGAGGAACGGAATGTGAGCAGTCGTAAGCAATTAGAGAAAGAAGCGATGCGTGTACTAAAAGAAACGAGCCGAACATTTTATATTCCAATTACACTTTTGAATAAGCAATTACGTTTAACGGTCGGATCGGCTTATTTATGCATGCGAGCAATTGATGAAATTGAAGATCATGAAACGATGGATAAAGAAATAAAAGTACATTTACTCCGCGAAACGAAACAGTTGTTAGAGCGTGAGGAACCGTTTGATCGGGAAGCGTATGATACGCTACTTACACCGCATCGTACGTTGTTACCAGAAGTAACCCTTCGCTTAGCCGAATGGATCGACGTTTGCCCTGACGGAATTGAACGGAAAGTTCGCGAATCTACTGCAGAGATGGCAGGTGGCATGGCGGACTGGGTTGAAAAAGATTTCGTCATTCATTCCAAAGACGACCTTGACAACTATACATATTATGTCGCTGGGCTCGTCGGAGTGATGCTTTCGGATATTTGGAGATGGTACGATGGTACGGAAACAGATTATAACTTAGCGATCGGCTTTGGACGAGGTTTACAAGCTGTAAATATTTTACGTAATCAACACGAAGATTATGCAGAACGAGGTGTTCGTTTTATTCCGGATGGTTGGACACGAGATGACGTTTTCGCGTATGCTCGAGATAACTTAACTTTAGCAGATCGTTATATGGAAGATATTGCGACAAGATCGATTACGCTATTTTGTAAAATTCCGTTAGCTCTTGCAAAACGTACATTAAAAGCGATGGAAGACGGTAAAGAAAAAATGAGTCGTGTCGAAGTTGAAGAAGTTGTAGAACAAATTAAAAGTGAATAGACATTTGAGCGGGCAATAGCTCGCTTTTTATTACGTCTTTATGTTAAAAGTTTGTGTACATGACAGTTTTATGAGTATGAAAGAACGTACGAAAACACACTTGCTTCCGTACGTTTCTCATCGTTAAGAATTTCTATTTTTACTTGGAAAAATAAAAGATGACTTTTTACTGTTCCGATCTTAACGGTTTTTTCACGCTAAAAGTGACGACCATAAAGAGAATGAAACTTAAAAGTAAGATGACACCACCGCCAATATAGACGGCTAAATAAATTGCTTTTGCATCTCCAAAGGGTTGTAAATTGTTAAAAGCAAAGCCGAGCGCAAGGCCAATTGTACCAATTACTGCAGTCCAGCCTTGTGTCGCCACTAATTTTTCATTTCGAGTTGGAAAAAGCTTATAAAAAATTCCCCAAGCAAATAATGAAAGCCATCCGACGACGAGGATATGCGCATGCACTGGTAAAAATGCATAAGAGCCTGCACCAGCCATATGTGCACCGAGAACCACACCGACTACTCCTAATATACTTGCGAGACGAATCAATCGTACACTCCATATTTGTTGCATGAGACAAACACTCCTTTCATCCATTTCCTATCTTATAAAATGAACATGAACGGAACATGAACGAAAGGTTACAAAGAGTTTATCGTTGGCCTGGTAGTATGATCGTACATGTTGTACCAACGTGTATCTCGCTCTCTATCGTTACACGTCCTTTGTGTAATGAAACGATTTGCTGTACGATCGCAAGACCTAACCCAGTACCACTTACATTGCTATTTCGTGCTTCATCTGCTCGATAGAAACGATCAAATACGAACGGAAGCTTCTCTTTAGGAATGCCAATTCCTGTGTCAACAATTTGAACGATTACATCGCCTTTACTTTTTTCGCAAGTAACGTGTACTTCGCCACCTTGTCGATTGTATTTAAGCGCATTCGTCAACAAGTTTTCCCATACGTTTTCTAAGTAATGTCGCTCAGCAAAAACAGTTGCTCGTCTCAGAGACGTTTGTACAGTAATCTCTTTTTCCTCAAATTGCCAACGAAAACGATGAAGAATATCGTACAACTGTTCATCAACGCGTACGTTCGTCCAACCGTTTTTTTCTGTTACTGTATCGAGTGACGTTAAGATAAGAAGTTGTCTTGTTAAGGAAGATAGGCGCTCCGTCTCTTTTATAATAATTTGTTTGTACGAGCGTTTCTTTTCATCGGAAAGAGTGTCATCGAGAAGCAAATCAGTATACCCTTTTATATGTTGTAACGGTGTTTGAATGTCATGCGTAATGTCATTTGTAAACTGCTTGCGCATCTTGTTCACCCGTTCTAAGTTTTCGGCCATCGTATAAAAGCTTTTAGCAAGTTGGCCGATTTCATCGTGGCGATCGAGGGGAACATGAATGGAAAACTGTTCTTCACCAACTTGTTTCGTAGCATTTGTAAGTGCTGTAAGCGGTTGAATCAGTTTGCGTGCCATCCATAACATCGCAATTAAACTAATGAGAAGCATCCCGGTCATCAAACCGCCGAGTAAAAAGTGTGCTTCAGAAAATAGAAGTTTAATATTCGGTCGCATAAATAGTGCGTACGTTTTCCCGTCATAAGTAATTGGCATTCCGACACTATTCGTTGCCTCATCAGCAAAAAATCCTGTGACGAACGTTTCTTTAGGGAAATCACGCATCCCGTGATATCGTTTCCCGTTTAGTACACGTTCTACCGTACGATTATCGATTTGAGCGTCGCGAAACGGCTCCCCAAACATCGTTGTCCCACCTTGTGGATCGATGAGTAACAGTTTATAGCCGACATCGGCCTCTGTTTGTAAAAAGGTATGAAGATCTTCTACCTCACTACCGTAAGCGACGATGCGCTCTAAAATATGCATATTTTTCGCATCGTTTTCTTCTTTCACATATTGATGATAAATCGTATTGACGATGAAAAAGGCAATGCAACCGCTAATGAGCATGATGAGCACTGTATAAAGTGCAAATTTTACGTAAAGAGAACGGATCATCATGGCTTTCGTACCTCTAACTTATAGCCAACGCCACGAACGGTCATAATTTTCACTTCATTCGTTGCAGCGTGCAGTTTTTCCCGTAACCTTTTAATATGGACATTCAACGTCTGATCGTCTCCGGAAAAATCAAGCCCCCACACTCGTTCCATTAAAAAATCACGCTCAAAAACACGCCCAGGCCTTGTCGCTAACGTTGTTAATAGTTCAAATTCTTTTAATGGCAACATATACGTAACGTCATCTATTCGAACTTCATAACGTTCTCGATCGATACGTAATGAACCTACTTGAATAAGTGGCGTCGTATCTTTATTATACCGCCGCAAAATTGCCCGCACCCGATAAATAAGTTCTTTCGGTTCAAACGGTTTAACGACGTAATCGTCTGAGCCAGCTTGAAATCCACTCTCTTTATCTTCTATTGAGCCTTTCGCTGTAAGGAGTAGGACGGGAATATCGTATTGACGTAACTTTTTCGTTAACGTAAAACCGTCCATGTTTGGCATCATGACGTCAACAATGGCTAAATCAGGCCATACTTCATCTATAAGTGTGAGCGCTTCGTTGCCATTTGCAGCCTTTATCGTTGAAAAACCTTCGCGAGTTAGATGAATCGAAACGAGGTCAACGATTTCTCGTTCGTCATCGACAATTAAAATAGTTGTCATATGCCTCAACTCCTTTTGATTAGTATAAGAAAAAGCGATGGAAAATACAAAGTGTATCGTTTCCATTCGTGAAAGTTATATGAAATAGTATTTGACGCTCGGAAAAACATTCACTAAAATAAAACTAACGATATGTTTACATAAATGAAAACGTTGATGAACGAATAGATACTTGTTCGATATTGTTAACTAATGATGAAGCGTCCGGAACGAAGAGGAGGGAACTGATTGCTTAAGAAAGAAATAGCTGCATATATTGATCACACGTTACTAAAACCAGAAAGTACAGAAGAAGATGTCATGCAATTATGTAAAGAAGCATTTACGTATCAATTTAAATCCGTTTGTGTCAATGCAAATTTGGTAAAGCCAGCAGTTAAATATTTAAATCAGACCGATATCGGCGTCACTTCTGTCATTGGTTTTCCACTCGGTGCGACGACGACAAGAACGAAAGTGTTTGAAGCATCCGAAGCAATTGAAAACGGTGCAACGGAGCTTGATATGGTGATTCAAATAGGTGCGTTAAAAGCAAAAGAAGATAAGCTCGTCTACGAAGATATTGCACAAGTGGTTAAAACTGCAGCCGATGCTGCACTCGTAAAAGTTATTATCGAAACAGGTTTATTAACGGATGAGGAAAAAAGACGTGCTTGTACGATCGCGCAAGAGGCAGGAGCTCATTTTGTAAAAACATCGACAGGTTTTCATGGTGGCGGTGCGACAGTAGAAGATGTTCGTTTAATGCGAGACATTGTAGGTGAAGATGTCGGTGTAAAAGCTTCTGGAGGTATTCGAACATATAAAGCGTTACTTGATATGATCGATGCGGGTGCGACCCGAATTGGAGCAAGTAGCAGTGTTGACATTATAAATGAGATCGGTAAATAAATAAACCGCAAGAGGGCGTTCAACGTTCCTTTTGCGGTTTTCCTTTACAGTTTTTTCACCGTTTGCGCAATGTCTTTCGCATTTGTAATCGTAGAAATAACAGCGACACCATCAGCTCCCGCCCGAATTACTTCCGTGGCGTTTTCTGTCGTAATACCGCCAATTCCGACGATCGCCATGTTTGGATGCTTGTGACGAACGTATGTAACCCATTTCGTTGTGACAGCTTCTTTTGCATCTTCTTTCGTAGTTGTTGGAAAAATCGGTCCAACGCCGACGTAATCGACGAGTTCTAGCGGACTCTGTTGTAATTCCTTAACGTTGGAGATCGACAGTCCGATTTGTAAATGTGGATAATTCGCTCGAATGTCCGCAACGGGTGTATCTTGCTGTCCGACGTGTATCCCATCAGCTTCGAGCTTTATTGCAAGCTCTACGTCATCATTCATAAAAAAAGGAATGTCATATCGTGCGCACAATTGACGTAACGACTTACCGAGCTCAACTTTCTCACGACCTGTAAGCGCACCCGCTCCTTTCTCGCGATATTGAAACGCCGTTATTCCTGCCTCGAGTGCTTCGTGTAAAATGTGAATAGGGTTCCGCGAACAGTTTTGACTACCCATAATGAAATATTTTCGTACATATTCTTTTGCGTTCATCTCCTCACCTCATGTTGTCGCTAACGCATCTAAAAACGAAGCGATAAACGTACCTGTTCCTTTCACCGTTTGTTCTTTCACCGCAATTTCAGCCGCTTCGCCGTAGAAAGAAACACCGTCAAACGCAGCTTGAAAATGGTCATCGTTTGCCGTCAAGCACGCTGTAACGATCGAACCGAGCAAACAACCAGCTCCAGTAATTTTCGTTAAATATGGATGTCCTGTTCCATTCGTCCGCATCCGTTTGCCGTCACATAACACGTCTACCTCACCCGTTACAATCGCTAACGTGCCGTAACGAGTTGCGACTTCTTTTGCGATCGTCGATAACTTTTCGTTATCGTCATCGATCGACTCAACACCTTTCGTTTGCCAAGTGATATCGACGAGGTGCGCCATCTCCCCTGCATTTCCTTTTATCGCTGTAAACGGAATATGGTCAATTAAATCACGGACGACTTGCTGGCGAAATGAAGACGCAGCTACTCCGACAGGGTCGAGAATGACAGGCTTTTTAAGTTCACTTGCAGTTTTACCTGCGATGAACATCGCTTCAACTTCTTTCTCAGTCACCGTTCCAATATTAATAAGGACACCGTTAGCAATTTGCGCCATCGTTTCGGCTTCTTTCGGTTCTTTCGACATGATAGGAGAGCCACCGAAAGCGAGTAAGCCGTTTGCTGTAAAATTCATAACGACTTGATTCGTTAAATGGTGGATGAGTGGAACGTTTTTACGTACGAGTTCAATCGTCGTCGCCACGTTTACTCTCCCCCTCTTACGGCGAAGTGATTCGTTGGACCGCTCCCAGCACCGAGGTCGAACGAATGACGAATTGCTTCCGTAACGTAGTATTTACTTTTCTTGACCGCATCGTGTAAACGATGTCCATGACTTAAATATGCCGTAATCGCAGCAGAATACGTACAACCTGTTCCGTGCGTATTTACTGTATCGATTCGTTTTTCGTGCAATTCAATCATTTCGTTTCCGTCGTATAAAAAGTCAACCGCATCTCCTACGAGATGTCCACCTTTTACTAATGCCGCGCCAGCACCATATTCATGAACGATTTTTTCCGCAGCTTCTTGCATCTCCTCGAATGTATTAATTTCCATTCCAGTTAAATATTCAGCCTCCGGTAAGTTCGGTGTAACGATCGTACAATAAGGTATTAAATGGTCACGTAAATAATCACGCGCCCCTTCGTTAATTAACATATCTCCACTCGTTGCCACCATAACAGGGTCGATGACGAATGGTATGTCGTGTTTACGAATTTCTTTTTCAATTACTTTCATCATGTCCATATTAGCGATCATACCGGTTTTAAAGGCATGAACAGGCATATCAGAAAAAACAGATGTCAGTTGTGCTTCAATCATTTCTAACGGTATGTGATGTACGCCTTGGACACCTGTCGTATTTTGCGCAACGACAGATGTAATAATCGACATCCCATAACTTTGCAATTCTTGAAACGTTTTTAAATCTGCTTGAATACCTGCTCCACCCGAAGGGTCTGTTCCAGCAATCGTTAAAGCACATGCAACATCTTTCATCCGTTATACAATCCTTTCTTTATTTTAATTTTTGATTCATTTGAAAAACTTTATCGTAGTTTACCCGAGTAACTAAAAATAACGCGAGTAACGCACCGCTAACGCTACTAATAAGAAATGGTGGTAAGAAAAATAATGCGCCGAATGTCGTACCCATAAAAATTTTCGCAAACGGAACGGCAGCTAACGCGCCGATTATCCCTGTTCCGATCACTTCGCCAATCGCGGCAACATAACTACGTTGAAACTTACGATAAAGCAATCCTGCAAGCAGCGCCCCGATCATCGCACCAGGAAAAGCTAATAGAGAGCCAAGTCCAAGAATATTCCGTAATAGACTAATTAAAAAAGCAATAACGACAGCTGGTCCGGGACCGAGTAAAATAGCAGCAAGTACGTTCACAGCATGTTGTACTGGATATGCTTTTGCAATACCTGCCGGAAACCAAATGAATTGGGCACCTAATGTACCGACAGCGACTAATAGTGCCATCGTCGTTAACAATCGTGTTCGATTCATCGTATCCTCCTTGAAAAATAATAAACGTCCAGATTCGCGTGTGAACCTGGACGTCATTTCATACAGATGAAATAATAATTCGTCACTACTTCCCTCCGCTGGTTCTAACCAGATCAGGTTCACAAGGGTTGGATTACTCCTCTCAGCCTTGAAAGTAGGCACCCCTAGTAGCTAAATATAATGTGTGATCTTATATTAGTATAGCAGAATAAGATAGTGTTGTCATTTTCGGTTGCCTTCGACGATTCAAATAATGTATGTCCACGATCGTCAACGTATGAACTTTTTTACAAATGATTTTATGAAAACTTAAGCAAACGTTACCTTTAATAAGTTCTTGTTTAAGTAGTTCGACAACACTTAGATTGTTTCCCGAAATAAACGTCTAACGATTAAAAATACGATATATACATGTTTTATGGAAAGAATAAAGAGAAACAATAGCTTTCGATACAGAACGACACGATATAATGATATAATCCTTTAGGTATGATGAAGCGAGGAAAGTATTTCACAAGGTGTTACATGTAGGTTTTACTTACATAAATAAATTACCGGAGAGGGTGTAAAGTACGGTGACAGAGCGGACATATGAGTTTTTAGCAGAAGACCCAAATGCAAATGTAAAGCCGATTATGATATCGCTCATTATCGGTGCGTTTTTTGCCATATTAAACGAAACACTATTAAATATCGCGTTAACGACATTAATGATAGAATTTGATATTACAGTAACAGAAGTGCAGTGGATGGCGACGGGATTCATGCTCATGATGGGAATCGTCATTCCGGCATCCGCAGTCTTGTTACAATGGTTTACGACACGACAAATGTTTTTGGCGACGATGACGATCTTTACATTTGGAACGATTATTTGTGCGGTCGCACCAACATTTTCCATCTTAATTATTGGTCGCTTTTTTCAGGCGGTAGGAACGGGTTTGCTCGTCCCAATTATTTTTAATACGTTTTTACTCATTTATCCACCGTACCGCCGCGGTGCTGTCATGGGAGTCGTCGGTTTCGTCATTATGTTTGCGCCAGCGATCGGACCGACACTATCCGGAGTTATCGTACAATATTTAGGCTGGCGTTTTTTATTTATAACGGTTATTCCTTTTAGTCTCTTTTCTATTTTCTTTGCGTACAAATACTTAGTGAACGTATCGGAAGTAACAAAGCCGAGAATAGATTTCATTTCACTCGTTTTATCGACGATCGGGTTTGGTGGTGTCGTCTTCGGTTTTAGTTCCGCAGGTGAAAAAGATGCCGGTTTTTTCGACCCCGTCGTCTACGGAACGATTATTATTGGTGTCTTAAGCTTAGTTGCTTTTTCCTTTCGTCAACTTCGTTTAAAAGAGCCAATGATCGATATTCGCGTATTTTGCTATCCGATGTATACGTTCGGCGTCGTGACGTTTTTCATTATCATTATGGTAATGTTTGCATCGGAAATTATTTTACCGCTATATATGCAAGGACCGCTCGCGCTCGCCGCTGCCACGGCAGGCCTCGTTCTTCTACCAGGAAGTTTAATGAACGGGCTCCTATCTCCTGTGATGGGGCATTTATTCGATCGGTACGGCCCGAAAAGGTTAATGTTACCTGGTAGTATCTTTCTCATGTTGACGATGTTTATATTTAGTCGACTCGATCTTCACACGCCGCTTTGGCTCATTATCGTCACGTACATCGTCTTAATGATTTCAATCTCTGCGATGTTAATGCCAGCAGAGACGAACGGGTTAAACCAGCTGCCAAAACATTTATATCCTCATGGAACGGCAGTCGTATCCACATTACAACCTGTTGCTGGGGCGATTGGAGTGTCAGCGTTTATAAGTATAATGAGTGCACGACAAGCGAATGTGCTGCAAAATATGCCGAATGCATCTTCTGATCCATTGGCAATTCAAAAGGCACTCGTCTCCGGAGTGGAGCTCGTTTATTTCGTCGGCCTCTTTTTTGCAATCGTCGTTTTCATCATGTCCTTTTTCGTCTATCGGGCAACGCCAGATGATATCGAATGATAACATTCACATCTGTTTTTTATACGACAAATAAAAATTAGGAAATAAGACATAGTAAAAGAAATGAAAAACAAGGCCTTTTTTGCTATAAAATAAAGCATAAACAGTTGCTTTTTAAGTACTTTTAGATTAGTATTAAAACTACAAGAATAGTTAAAAAGATTTAATGTGCGTAACAACGATTGTTTTACAATAATGAATGGTAATATGATAGTGTAGAAATACATTTATTTGTACATATATATGTGTAAAAAGACGATAAGAAAACTAAAAGGATGCGAAAGTTCGTACATAAAACTATATAGCACGATGACACAATTTAAAAAGAGGAGGTACTAACTATGACAGTGAGTGCTGATACACGTAATAAAGTAGTAACGGAACTTTTAAATGGAACACTTGCATCAATCAAAAACGTCGTACCAATTGAGTTTCAAATAAACAAACCGAAACGAGTCGATAAAGATTTTCGTTTAAATTTCGGTGTATTAATCGGAATTACGGGTGATATAAAGGGGAAACTCGTATTCACTGGACATCCTCCTACGTTTAATGCAATCGGTGAAAAAATGTTCGGAATGTCGTTAGATGAAGAAATGCTTATTTCATTTAGCGGTGAATTAGGGAACATGATTGCTGGAGGTTTATCGACGAACGTCGCACAAAATGGAACGAACATAAACATCACTGCACCGACTATTATGCAAGGTAATACAAATTTGTCCGGTTTTAAACATGCACTAGAAGTAACGTTAGGTTTTAAGGAAACTGGCGAAATGAATACGTATTTATTACTCGACTAAAACGTTTAAGCAACAAAGTAAGCGTAAAGGACAAAGAGCGATAAATCATAATAGATCGGCTTGAACAAATACAACATGTTGATTCGAGCCGATCTCATTTGATTAGAAGCGTACCTTCTACACGTATTGTAATTTTTTAGCAATTTACTCTGTTAGTTGATCGACACTAACGTGAAACATATCTCATCTTTTTCTTGCGCTCTATTTTTAACATAAACCCGCTCACATAATAACTTAGTCTCCAAAAGTTCAAAAAAACTTGTGCTACGCCTTTTTTTATAAAACTTCTCAGTTCCTTCCTCCGAAAATATCATTTAAATATATGTATAGTTTTAAAGCTCGCTTTTTGAAACTATTTTTTCGAACCACTTTTTACGCCTCCTCCCAACTTTACAACGATCAAATTTTATATGCGTTTACTACAAAAGTGAAAAAAGTACTAAAACTGTGCCCGCTTTAAAAGTTCACAAATTTATCAAAATTGGGCTATTACTTTTAAAACAAAAATATATGCATAAATTGGTGTACTTACATGGAGCGAATGTGTAAATTACAAATTAGCGCGAAAAAACACCATAAAATCTATACATTTAAAAAGTGTTGGTGTTGATTATATAGTAATAATTCACTATATTTAAAGATACGAAAATGCAACGATTATTCAGGAGGGAAGATATGACGTGCAACCGAGAAAGGTATTTTATCTTATTCAAAAAGTATTGCAACGTAACACTCCATTGAAAAGTTCGATGGAAATTGCACAACATACGGAAGTAGACGATAACACTTTCGCTGAAGCTGCCTTATTTTTAACGAAGCAAGGTAATATTGTTGGAGCCGTCCATCTGAACAACCCTCACGAATTTAAACTACTATACGATGACATCTGTTTAGCTGACCTCATTTCAAAACAAAAACACGTACAATTTACCCAATACGTTCAAAAACTACAAACGAATAACGCATATAACGATGCATTTTCTTTTAAAATGGCGGATGTATACGATCGGAACAAAGCCGGAGTTATTACCCCCTTAAGAAACTCACATGAACAATTACTTGCATTTTTACTATTCATCATGAAGGATCAAAACATAAATAAAGTAGAAAAAAGCGACGTAGAAAAGCTTGTGCAACAAACGAATGATAAACATTACTTTACGATTACAGATACGAATAAGTCAATGGAGCAAGAAAGTGATTATATATCTTCCAGTTTGCGGCAACTGTTACGACAACTTAACGATCAGGACGTTAGAGTGAAAAACCTTTTCGTATCATCTGCTTTACCACGCATTAGAAAGCGTTTACAAGACCGTTACGAATTGTTACGTTATAGCGATTATTTAGAACATCAATTCCCGATCCATGGACGTAACGGGAAAATAGAATGGGTTCATGAACGAGTCATTACATGTAAGGACGGAGTTGGAAGAACGATGTTTCGTTTTTATCATTTAAAGAATGAGGGAGTCGATGAGGTGGTACAACATATACCGTCGTTTGAATTAAATCCAGTCACAAAATTACCGGGGACGAAAGCGTTACATCAAAAAATTGATGAACTTCTTATAGAGGAGACAAATGAGCAATTTGCTCTACTTTATTTAAATATAGAAAACTTTCATTGGATCGATGACTACTTAGGAAAACATGTAAGTGATGCGGTTATTCGTGAAATAGTTGAGCGAACTAAATCGCTCATCGGAGAAGATGGCTTTATTGCACAGCTTCAAAAAGATAGTTTTTCCATCATTTTGGAAAAATACGAGTCGAAGGAAGCGGTCTATACATTAAGTGAAGAGCTAATTGAACGAATATGTAAGAAACTCGTTGTCGAGGAGTACGAGTTTTACGTCTCTTCAACAGTTGGAATCAGTTTTTATCCCGAAAGTGGCGATAATAAATATAAACTTTTAGAAAATGCGCATACCGCTCTGTATCAAGCGAAACAACTCGGAAAAAACAATTATGAGCCGTACACGAATAACCGACGTGATATTGCGTCGTACAAACGGATCGTATTAGAAAAAGACTTACTTGCCGCAATGGAAGAAGGTGACATTGAGTTATTTTACCAGCCGAAAATTAATCCATTAAATAATCGAATCGTCGGTGCTGAAGCATTACTTCGTTGGAATCATAGAGATTGGGGCTTGATCAGTCCTGGTGAATTCATTCCGTTAGCGGAAAAAACAAACGTCATGCATGAACTCGAGGACTGGGTTATTACAAGTGTATGTCAACAAATACGAATGTGGACTCGCGAATTAAAAGCTATTTGTCCGATTTCAATTAATATATCGCCGACGCGGCTAATGAAACGCGGTGTCGATGAATTTTTTAAACAGCAAATTGAAGTGAATAAAATAGATCCTGAACTACTTGAAATCGAAGTGACCGAAAATACATTATTAAAAAATAATGATATCGTACAAACGACGTTAACCAATTTACGCAATTTAGGGATAAAAATTGCCCTCGATGATTTCGGTACAGGTTACTCAACGTTTCATTATTTAAGTAATTTCTCAGTAGATACGTTAAAAATTGATCGTTCTTTCATTGAAAACCTTCATGATACGAATGAAAAGAATGAGAAAATATTACTATCGATGTTATTTCTTGCAAAGGAACTCGATCTAGAAATTGTTGCGGAAGGTGTAGAAGATGAAGATCAACTAACGTTTTTAAAACAAAAGAACTTCGATCTCGTACAAGGTCATATTTACTCGGAAGCAGTACAAGCTAAAACGTTTATTAACATGTTAGAACGAGGGTATGTCCAACCTAAAGCGAAAAGTACGAACAAAGAAAATACGATAAAACGCAAATATTATCGTTACGAGTTTACAAATTTTTTACTTGGAGATATGGAAGTTATCGAAATAAATAGTAAAAGAGTAAATGCTGGTGCTGCAAATGTTCTAATTCAAAATGTAAGTATCGGTGGTTTAAAGTTTTTATCTCCACTTCGCTTACCAGTTTATTCAAGCATTAAGTTTCAATTTAGTTTTCAATTAATGGGTGAGTGTTACGATTTAGCAGGAATGATCGTAAATATGAATGAAGAAGCAGCCGGTATATACGGTTATGGAGTCGCTTTTGATATTGCTGAATCAGAAAAAGACCGGATTGCTCATGCAATTAATAAAATGACCGTATTAAAACGTCATAATAAATCCATTCCACAGACGAACTTCATAAAAGATAGTCCAGGTATGTTTTTCAAGGGTGAATTAGTAGACGTTGCAAAAAACGTCTAATCGCGTAATTATATACGTTACATGTATTCTGCATGTTTAAGGTCGTTTAACGAGATGATAACTAAAAAAATAAAATCTATCGTTAACAAAACAATAAATGAAACTTATGAACATAAATAAAGTAGCTTTTGAAAGTAGAAGCATGATAGTGAAATGTTGACCCATTTACGATCAAGTGATAACTGTTGACAGCATATTGTGTAGATGGTATCTTAAATATAAGAAAAAAATACGAATAAAATCTTATCAAGAGAGGTTGAGGGACTGGCCCGATGACGCCCGGCAACCATTCTTCGCAAGAAGAAAAGGTGCTACATCCTGCAAAACGTACGTTTTGAGAGATAAGAGAGGAATATGATTTTGATAGAATGTGCCTCTCTGTTTCCGAACAGAGAGGCACTTTTAATTGGACGATTGATAAGGTTTTCCTCGTAATACAAAGGAGTGAGTTACCGGCAATAGTTGCGCTCTAAACATAAGTAAGATTATTGGAATAATATGGATTAAACTTGAGGAGGAATACATGTGAGAAAATTGGTGTTGTTGTTCACTACTCTTTTTGTTGTAGGGGTTATCGCCGCTTGCGGTAGCAATGATGGCGCTAGTACGGAAACGGAAGGGGAAGCAGATGAAGCAGCGGCTACAGAGGAAACGTATGAAATTAAAGTCGGTGTTACCGCTGGTCCGCATGAGCAAGTGATGGAGAAAGTAAAAGAGGTAGCTTCTGAAAATGGATTAGAAATCGAGCTCGTCGTCTTTACGGATTACGTCATGCCGAACATTGCATTAGACGAAGGTGAAATTGATGCGAACAGTTTCCAGCACGGACCGTATTTAGAAGATTTTAAGACAGAGCGAGACTTAGATTTAACTGCTGTTGCTAACACGATCAATTTCCCGATGGGGATATATTCTTCACAAGTAGATTCGATCGATGAGATCGAAGATGGCGATAAACTCGGATTGCCGAATGATCCGACGAACGCAGCGCACGCCCTCTTTATATTTGAAGAAGCAGGATTAATTACATTGAAAGAAGATGCAGGTCATACAGCTTCCATAAAAGATATTACAGATAATCCACTTAA
Source organism: Pseudogracilibacillus sp. (assembly GCA_035303165.1). Lineage (GTDB taxonomy): Bacteria > Bacillota > Bacilli > Bacillales > Amphibacillaceae > Pseudogracilibacillus. The sequence goes on along the minus strand of DATGRY010000051.1, from coordinate 2,795 downwards.
CTTAGAGTTTGTCGAACTCGAAGCAGCGCAAATTCCGATGCATTTAGATGAAGTTGCAGCAGCGGCAATTAATACGAATTATGCAATTGAAAATGAATATACACCTGCAGAAGATGCGATCTATTTAGAGTCAAATGAATCACCTTGGGTCGATTTAATCGCAGTGAGAACAGAAGATAAAGATAGTCCAGCAATTCAAAAATTAGTCGAATCGTACCATTCGGATGAAGTAAAAGAATTTGTTGAAACAGAGTTTCCTGGTTCACTCATACCGACGTGGTAATAGAAGTTATAAAACGAATAATAAACGTCATAGGACGGAAGTTTTAAAATACTTGATAGATTTAATACATCTTAGAAAAGAGGTAGCATACAGATGCGAAATTTATTATGGATCGTATTAGTATTGTTCACTGTAACATCAATTGTAGCGTGTAGTAGTAAAGAGGATAATACGGCGACAGATAACGAAGCGACAGAAAATGAAACATTATCGATTAAAGTCGGCGTCACTCCTGGTCCACATGAAGAGGTGATGGAAAAAGTACAGGAGATTGCAGCAGAAGACGGTTTAGACATCGAACTTGTCTCATTTACTGATTACGTCATGCCGAACATTGCGCTGGATGAGGGTGATATCGATGCGAACAGCTTCCAGCACAAACCGTTTTTAGAAGATTTTGTTGAAGAACGTGGGTTAGATTTAATCGATATTGCAGATACAATTATTTTCCCGATGGGAATTTATTCGACGAACGTCGATAGTCTTGAAGATATTGAAGACGGAGCAAAGCTTGGCTTACCGAATGACCCGACGAACTTGGCGCACGCATTATTTGTCTTTGAAGAGGCAGGCTTAATTACAGTCGATGAGGATGCAGGTTATACTGCGACAATTAAAGATGTCGTCGATAACCCGTTAAATTTAGAATTTGTTGAGCTCGAAGCGGCGCAAATTCCACGCCAATTAGATGAAGTAACAGCAGCGGCGATTAACACGAACTTTGCGATCGATAACGGCTATACACCAGCAGAAGACGCCATTTATTTAGAATCTGTTGACTCGCCGTGGGTAAACTTAATTGCCATTCGTGCCGAAGATAAAGATAATCCAGCGATTGAAAAATTAATCGAAGCATACCATACAGATGAAGTGAAAGAATTTATTGAAGAGAAATATCCTGGTTCACTCGTCCCGGCATGGTAAATCGACATTCTCTCATAAGATTACTTATGAGAGAATTCCGCTTTTCTATGGAAAAACCGTTTTAACGAACAATAGTGATTCAATGAAAGTGTATAGTTCGGAACATACGCTTTATTAGTTGATGAGAGGATGAATAGGATGATCCGGTTGGAAAATGTATCAAAAACGTTTCAAGTGAAAAGATCGCAAGTTCATGCATTACAAAACGTATCTTTACACGTAAAAAAAGGTGAAATTTTTGGCGTCATCGGTTACAGTGGTGCGGGGAAAAGTACACTCGTTCGTTGTGTAAATTTGTTAGAAAAACCGACAGAAGGACGTGTCTTTGTAGCGGGGAATGAACTGACAAGTATGTCGCATCATGACTTAAATGAAGCACGTCGCAATATCGGTATGATTTTCCAGGGGTTCAACTTATTAAAAACTGCAACCGTTCGAGAAAACGTCGCTCTCCCTTTACGATTAAGCGGCGTTCCGAAAGAGGAGATAAATAAACGAGTGAAAAAATATTTAGACATCGTCGGTTTAAGCGATCGAGAGGATTCATATCCAGCGCAACTTTCCGGAGGACAGAAACAACGTGTTGCGATCGCCCGTGCACTAGCGCACGAGCCGGACGTTTTATTAAGCGATGAAGCGACGAGTGCGCTTGATCCGGAAACGACAGAAGCCATTTTAGATTTATTATTAAAAATAAATGAAGAACTCGGCGTCACCATTTTACTTATTACGCACGAAATGAACGTCATTCAAAAAATTTGTGACCGAGTCGCCGTCATTGAAGATGGCCGATTAGTTGAATCTGGAACGGTTTTAGATATGTTTTCCAATCCACAACATCCTACGACGCAACGATTTGTAAATAGTGTATTTGCTGATTCATTACCAGAAAACGTTGTGAAGCCGTTAAGTGAAACTGGAAAAATTGTGACATTGTCCTTTATCGGCGACGCGTCGACAGAACCAGCTTTAGCAATTTTAAGTCGTCAGTTTGACACGTCTCCGAATATATTAGCGGGGCATATTACACAGCTTAAAAACGCAACATATGGTCGCTTGACGGTTCATTTACAAGGGGAACAAAGCGAGATGGATTCGGCCTTAAACTATTTAAAGAAAAAAGGTGTTCACGTTGAAGAGGTGGTGATTGAACGATGAAACAGTTTTTTGACGAATGGGGCGACTCTATTTGGACGGCTACCGTACAAACGTTTCAAATGGTCTCAGTCGCGTTTCTCATCTCTGTCGTTATCGGAATGCTTTTAAGTATATTGCTCGTTTTAACACGTCCAAACCAACGGTTCGCAAATAAGTTCGTTTATGAAGTATTAAACGTCATTATTAACATTATTCGCTCGATTCCATTTATTATATTACTCTTTTTAATATTGCCGTTTACGAAGCTTGTCGTCGGAACGACGATCGGTGTTAAAGGAGTTATGGTTCCTCTCGTCGTCTACACAGCGCCATTTATTGCGCGGTTAATGGAGTCAGCTTTACTTGAAGTCGATCGTGGTGTCATTGAAGCGTATGAAGCAATGGGAATTAAAACGTCCAAAGTCATTTGGCACGTGTTATTACGTGAGGC
>DATGRY010000050.1:0-9819 GCA_035303165.1 Pseudogracilibacillus sp. | reverse complement strand
GGCCAGCAACTATTGCAGTTAACATGAAAGACTTAGGTATGGATATGTTACACGTTTCAAGTCACGGTGTAGCAAACGAGGCGTTTATCGATCTTGGACAAGATGCAGCGGAGGGCGTTGTCATTCCAACTGGAAGATTACTATTCCCAGAGCAAATTCCTGAAGACGATCCACACTACGAAATAATTTCAGACTTTTATGAGAAATATACAGCAAAGTTTGATAGCGAACCGACAAACTTCGCTTCATACGGTTACGACGGCTTAATGTTAGTCGTTGAAGCGCTTGAAAACGGTGCGACAGATCGTGAAGCAATTCGCGATTATTTAGAAAATGAGATTGTCGATTGGATTGGAACGACAGGAACGTTTAATATGAGTCCTGAAGACCACAACGGTTTAGACGTTGATAGTTTAGTAATGGCTCATGTAAAAGATGGAAAGTGGCAATACTTAGATAATTAATTTCATAGATGGTTACGTTAACTATTTTCGGTAGTTAAAGTCGTCATCTAACTTGATGGGCACATACTTCTGACGTTATGTTAGAAGTGGCGTGCCCATTGTAACTGAAAAAATCGATCCAAATAACACAATGAAGATCTAACATTTATAGAAGGAGAGAGTCGGCGATGATTTTTAACCGAGAAAAGGAGACGATGTCTCAAGGTGATCGTGAGGCACTACAGCTCCGACAACTACAAACAACTTTAGAAAGAGTGTATGAAAACAACTCGTACTACAAGAAAGCGTTAGATGAAGCGAATGTGAAACTGAGTGATATAAAGTCACTTGATGACGTTCGACGACTTCCGTTTCTCACAAAAGAAATTTTAAGAGAAAATTACCCTACCGGGTTATTTGCTGCTCCGCAAAGTGAAATTGTTCGTTACCACGCATCGTCTGGGACAAGTGGTAAACCTACGTTAACTGCATACACGAGAAATGATATTGACGTTTGGGCGGAAGTAATCGCTCGCTCAATCGTTGCAGCTGGTGGAAGACCTTCAGGTATCTTGCATAATGCATATGGATACGGATTGTTTACCGGTGGGCTCGGCCTTCACCACGGTGGTGAAAAGTTGGGGATTACTGTTATTCCAGTTTCAACAGGAAATACGTCGCGTCAAATTTTAGTCATTAACGATATGCAACCTGACGTTATTTGTGCGACACCGTCTTATGCGTTACACGTCGCAGAAGTAATGGAAAAACAAGGTATCGATCCACGAAACACGAGCTTAAAATACGGTATCTTTGGTGCAGAAGCTTGGTCCGAGGGAATGCGCACAGAGCTAGAAGAGCGGTTTGACATTAAAGCGGTAGACATTTACGGTTTAAGTGAAGTAATGGGACCTGGAGTTTCCATTGAATGTGTAGAGGCACAAGATGGATTACACATTCAAGAGGATCACTTCTACGTCGAAGTAATCGATCCAGATACGTTAGAGCCATTACCAGAAGGGGAGTACGGAGAGTTAGTCTTTACGAGTTTAACGAAAGAGGCATTCCCTGTCATTCGTTATCGTACAGGTGATATTGCATCGATTACACGTGAACCGTGCGTCTGTGGAAGAACGACCGTTCGTATGTCCCGTCCAAAAGGGCGCGTGGACGATATGCTTATTATCCGTGGTGTAAACGTATTTCCGAGTGAAGTAGAAAGAAGTGTATTACAAGTTGAGGAGTTAACTCCAAACTATCAACTATTCGTATCTAGAAATGGACATGTAGATGATGTTGAATTAAAAGTTGAACTCTCTGAAGAATCATTCAACGCAATGAATCAGACGCTAGACTCTGAGACTGTACAACGAATTAAGAAAAAAGCTGAAGCGGTCATCCGTAACGAATGCCTCATCGGTATCGATGTAAAAGTAATCGAGCCGGGCACGTTACCACGTTCAGAAGGAAAGGCAGTTCGAGTCGTCGACAAACGTCAACAATAATTATAAATAGAAAGTATATGTTATGTAAAAGACTTAGGAGTAAGATGACAACTTATGAAAAGTTATTCATTATTCCTAAGTCTTTCTTACGATATAGACAACTTTTAAAGGAGCATAACGATGAAAGATAAAATAACGAACATTTTCAAACGAGACCCTTATGCGAAACTATTAAACATGGAACTATTAGAGTGGGATGAAGGATATGCAAAAACTGCCGTCACATTAACAGAAGATATGCAAAACTTTCACTTCTCGGCAAATGGTGGAATTATATTTTCCTTAGCGGATTACGCATTTGCAGTAGCGAGTAACTCCCATGGGCAAATCGCTGTCGGCATTAATACGAACATGTCATTTACAGCGGCAGGTCAAGTTGGCGAACGTCTTATTTGTACAGCGACGGAAAAAGCAAAAACGCGTCGGCTAGCTGTCTACCAAATGGAAATTCATAACGAAGAAGGGGAATTAAAAGCACGCATGGAAGGTACTGTATATCGCATGAATAAAGATTTTGTAAATGAATAAACGTAATTTTCTAAAATTGTAAGCGTTTTACAAAAGGGCATGTCGAAATGTGCTGCTTTATATACAACGTGAGTTTACGTATAATAAAAAAGAAGACTAATAGTTAGAAGGAGAAGCAAAATGAGAGAGACATTTTCTATATCAGACTTACAGAAAGTTGCAAAACAAGAAAAGAATCCACCAGCATGCGACTACACGATGAAAGTGAAAGTGCTAGAAGCGGTAGATGGCGTAGCAAAAGGTGAATGGACGATTGATGAGTCCTTCATTAATGGAAATGGTGTTGTAATGGGGGGCTTCGTATCCGGTGCTGTTGATATTATGATGGCATACGCAATTACATCATTGTTAACTGATGACCAAGGTTTTGCCTCGATCGATTTAGACACGACCTTTCACCGCCCGGCGATAGAGGGAACTGCTGAAATAACGGCCACGGTAGAACGTCGGGGTCGCTCGATCGCCTATTTAACAGGTGAAGTTCGTCAAAATGATAAACTCGTTGCCAATACAGTGTCATCCGTCTTGATCTTATCGAAATGAAAACAGTTTCTTGACACGCAGTATGACGAGATGCTATCATAACGTTAACAAAACGTAATAAGGAGGATATGTTATGTACCTTTATTTAGAAGGTGGCGACACAATTCAGCACGATTATACTGACGAAGAGCAGTATGAAAGATTTATGGAACGAATTAATAATGGTGAAAAAATTGAGCCAGACGATTGGATGCCAGAAGATTATCGTCAAGCGCTTATTCGATTAATATCAATGCATGGAATTAGTGAAATTATGGGAGCACTTCCAGAGAAAGAATGGGTACCAAAAGCCCCATCTGTACGTACGAAGTTAGCGATCATGGCAAAAGTTCAAGACGAAATGGGTCACGGTCAATTACTTTTACGTGTAGCAGAAGACTTACAAAAGCCTTACGGGGTTTCCCGTAAAGAAATTATGGAATCACTCTTAGAAGGAACGTTAAAGTTCCACAACGTGTTCCATATGGAAACGAAATCATGGGCAGACGCCGCAGTTATTGCATGGTTAGTTGACGGTGCTGCAATTATTACACAGACGAACATGTTAAACGCATCATACGGACCTTACCAACGTGCATTACAACGTATTTGTGCGGAAGAAGTATTCCACGCGCAACACGGTGAAGCACTCGTAATGGCTCTTGCAGAGGGAACAGAAGAGCAACGTGCAATGTTACAAGATGCATTAAACCGTTGGTGGGAGGCACTCGTTATGTTCTTTGGTCCTCCATCAGCTAACGTTACAGGTTCTTCCCGTCAAGACATTATGGTTAAATACAAAATTCGTGTAAACACGAACGAAGAATTACGTATGGCGTTCTTCGACAAATACGTTCCACGTATACTTGCGTTAGGACTTGAATTACCTGATGAAAACTTAAAGTTCAACGAAGAGACGAACGAGTGGACGTATACGCAGCCTGACTGGGAGAAATTTAAGCAAGTTATTAATAACAACGGACCGAAATCACAAGATCGTATTCGCTTACGTCAAATCGCACACGATAGCAACGCGTGGGTACGTGAAGCGTTAGCACAGTAAAAAAGTTAAAGAAAGGAGCATAACAAATGAGTGCAGACGAAAAGAATTTCTATAAAGAGTATGAAGTGTTTAGCAGAAAAAGTGATAAAATTCCGATGCAACACCAGTTCAGCTTACTTGCGCCAAACCGTGAAATGGCGATGATGATGGCTCAAGAGAACTTTATGCGTCGTGAGGAAGCGATCGACATTTGGGTCATCGCACGTGAAGATATTCGTGCATTAACGAGTGAGGAAAGACAAACGTTAACGAAACGACTTGATAACAAAGATTATCGTAATACGAGCGGTTACGGATACTTACGTAAAAAGTGGCGTGAAAAGGAAAAAGAGCTCGCTATGCTCGATGAAAAAGAAATCCTATCGTGGAGTAAGGGGAGATAGAAATGACGAAATTGATCCGGACAGCAGAAGAAGCAAAGCAGGATAAAGCGTATGCAGAAGCACTAACAGAATTGTTATACCAACTCGGGGATGACGATTTTATTATCTCTTACCGTGGTTCCGAGTGGTTAGGACTTGCACCTCACATTGAGGAAGACGTTGCATACTCTTCTATTACACAAAACACGATGGGACACGCGGCAATGTATTATCAATTATTAGAAGACCTTGGCGAAGGGACTGCAGATGAGTTATCAAAAGGTCGTAAACCAGCTGAACGTCGTAGCTCTGTTTATTTAGAAAAAGTAAATGGCACAGGGGATTACGTTGAGGAACCTGAGTATGACTGGGCGCTCGCAGTTGTACGTAACTTCCTTTACGAAACGTTAAAGCGTGTAAAATTAGAAGCTTTAACGGAAAGCTCTTACGAGCCATTACGTCAAACGGCACACAAAGTGTTAATGGAACAATCGTACCATTTAGCACATTGGAAATTATGGATCGAACAATTACAAGATTCTACAGAAGTAGCGAAAACGAAAATTAAAAACCGCTTGGACGAAGCTTGGAAAGAGTTCGGTGATGCATTAACGTATGGTCCAAAAGCAGAAGACATCGTGAAATTTGGTCTTTCCATTGATGAGGAAACGTTACAAGAGCGTTGGTTAGAGCGTGTAAACGAAGTTCTTGCAACAAAATACGATTCGATTCCTGAAAAAGGATTAGGCGATGGTCGCGCAGGCGATCATAAAGAAGATTTAGAACAAGCATTTAGCATTTTCTCAGAAGTATATATGTCAGATCCACAAGCTGCTTGGTAATTCGAGTAGTAAGAAGTGGAACGTGCACCATGTTCCGCATGGTGCACATGCTTCTTTACGAACAATATACATTTAAAGGAGGGGAAAGACATGACTACATTACAACCGGATGAAGAAGTAATGGAAGTGCTTAAAGAAGTAGATGATCCCGAGCTAATCGATGTGAGCGTCTATGATCTTGGGATGGTACATTCCGTTGCGATAAACGATTCGGACGTTCATGTCACAATGATCCCGACATTTGCCGGCTGTCCAGCATTAGATATTATCGAACGTGACGTAAAAAACGCGGTGGAGGAAATTTCATGGGTAAGCTCATGTACCGTCGAATTTTCATTTAAACATTTATGGACGACAGAAATGATTAACGATCGCGGTCGACAACAGTTGAAAAAATTAGGAATTGCCCCACCGCCAAAAAACTTCAAAGAAGGCGAAGAGTGGACGGTTCATTGCCCGTATTGCGATTCGAACTATACGTCGATTGAAAACGTATTTGGACCGACAGCATGTCGAAGCATTTTATATTGTAAAGAATGTCGCAACCCATTTGAAGCGATGAAGCCGGTCTTACAACAAGAGCTTAACGCACTGTAATATGTAGCGAGTTACACGTCGTTTCCCCCACAATATTAAAATATATAAAAAGGAGATTGTGATATTTATGGCAAAGGCAAAAGTAATTGCACTTTACAAACAACCGGAGGACCCGAAAAAGTTTGATGAACACTACTTTAACGTACACGCACCACTTACAGAGAAAATTCCAGGATTACGTGAAATGAACGTGACGAAAATTGTCGGTTCTCCAGCTGGAAAGAGCGAATATTATTTACTGTGCGAAATGATTTATGACGACATGGAGTCGCTACAAAAGGCGATGCGTACAGATGAAGGTAAAGCTTCTGGAAAAGATGCAATGGAGTTTGCTGGCGATATTATCACATTAATGATTGGTGAAGAAGTCGATGACTAATTATGAACACATTCATGTGTTTCAGGAAGGTTCAATTGGAGTTATTCAATTGAACCGACCGGAATACATGAACGCATTAAACCGGAAAATTGTCGCGGAGGTTGTAACGCAACTTGAAAAGTTTGATGCGGATGATTCCATTCGAGTGTCGATCGTAAAAGGAAGTGAACGAACGTTTGCAGCAGGTGCAGACATCGAAGAAATGATGAACGAATCGACACTATCCTTTGAATTAGCTGACCCGTTCAGTGATTGGGATCGTTTCTTATCGATAAAAAAACCAGTCATTGCGATGGTGACAGGGTTTGCCTTAGGTGGCGGCTTTGAGTTAGCACTTCATTGCGATTTTATTTTTGCGACAGAAAATGCGCACTTCGGCTTTCCAGAAGTAAACTTAGGTGTGATGCCTGGTGCAGGTGGAACACAACTTTTACCACGCATTATCGGTAAACGTAAAGCGATGGAATGGATTATGCTTGGCGGTCATATGACAGCGAAAGAAGCGGATCGATTAGGTATCGTCAACCATCTCGTTGCACCAGAACGGATCGAAGATGAAACGATGCGTTTTGCGAAACGTCTTGCGAACCAACCGCCAATTGCATTACGTCTCATTAAAGAGGCAGTAAATCGTGGAGAAGATATTCCGTTACGTGAGGGGTTATTATTAGAAAGGAAAAACTTCTACATTGCGTTTGATTCGAAAGACCAAAAAGAAGGTATGAAAGCGTTCGTTGAAAAACGAAAACCTTCTTTTAAAGGAGAGTAAAACGATGGGAAACAGCTTCTCAGAAATTAAATATGAAGTAAAAAGTAATGCTGCATGGATTACGCTCAATCGTCCTGATGCATTTAACTCATTCACACCTGAGATGATTAAAGAAGTGACGAGTGCATTAAAACGAGCAAATCGTGATCAAGATGTTCGTGCAGTCGTCATTACTGGCGAGGGAAGGGCGTTCTGTGCAGGGCAAGATATTAAAACAGTAGATGAAAACACAGATTACTCTGGTTTGTTACGCAATTATTATCACCCGATGGTAAAAGCGTTAGAAGCAGTAACTAAGCCAACGATCGCAGCAGTTAATGGTGTTGCTGCGGGTGCGGGTATGAGTTTAGCATTAGCGACAGACTTCCGTATCGTTCATGAAAAGTCAAGTTTTGTTAGTGCGTTTATGGGAATCGGTTTAATCCCGGATTCAGGCTTCATTTATAACTTGCCGCGCATGATCGGCTATACGAAAGCATTAGAGATCGCGACATTAGATAAGCAAATATCTGGTGAAGAAGCGAAAGAACTCGGTCTCGCTACCGAGCTCGTAGCGCTAGATGATTGGGCGGAAGAGGTAGAAAAATTTGTAGATCGTTTAGCGAACTTACCAACAGCAGCCTTTTCATTAATTAAACGTTATATGATGGATAGTATGCACAACCCGCTCGATCCATTGCTTGAGCAAGAAGCACAAGCTCAACAAACAGCTGCTTTAACAGCCGACCATAAGGAAGGTTTGCAAGCATTTATCGAAAAGAGAAAACCAGTATTCACCGGGAAATAATTTGTTGAAAAGAGACGTAATTTCCGCACCGTCGTTACATACGATCGAACGGTGACACTGTTTGTAACGTTTTGCAACAGTTATTAATTTCGAGCATGAAAGAAACTTTTTAAAGAGGAAAGGAGCTTTTTTACGATGACAGAACAGGCAACAGATATGATCACAGAAGTAGGCGAAATGAAACGTGATCATTATTCACTCATTATTAATGGTCGTCGCGTCGACGGAAGTTCGAATGAGACGATGGATACTTTTAACCCTGCAAAAGGTGAAAAAATTGCAACAGTGGCAAAGGCAACACGGGAAGATGTCGATGCAGCAGTTCAAGCAGCACGTAATTCCTTTGAGAACGGAAAATGGCGCCGCTGGCCAGTAGGTCGTCGTGCCCGAGTGTTAAATAAAATCGCTGAAATTATGCGTAGCCGCTTTGGAGAACTAGTTGAATTAGAAGTACTAAATAGCGGGAAAGCGCTTAGTGCTGCACAAGCACAAATTAACCAAGCAGTTGAAGATTTCGAATTTTACGCTGGTGCAATCGTTGGGCACCGCGGTACAGTAAACAATGTGCCGAACGGTTTCTTTAACTATACACATAAAGAACCTGTAGGCGTTTGTGCGCAAATTATTCCGTGGAACTATCCGATGATGATGGCAGCGTGGAAAATTGCTCCGGCAATTGCAGCAGGCTGTTCGATCGTCGTAAAGCCAGCGAGCTTGACGCCGATCACGGCAATTATTTTAGGGGAAATTTGTCACGAGGCAGGAGTTCCTGAAGGGGTTGTAAACATTTTACCTGGTTCAGGTTCAGATGTTGGTGACTATTTAGTAGAACACGAAGATGTAAACAAAGTAGCATTCACTGGTTCTACACCAATTGGAAAAGATATTATGGCGAAAGCTTCTTCTACGTTAAAGCGTGTAACGTTAGAGTTAGGTGGAAAATCACCGAATATTATTTTTGAAGATACAGATATTGATGCGGCAGTAGATGGTTCATTATTCGGTATTTTCTTCAACACAGGTCAATCGTGTGAAGCTCGTTCACGTATGTTCGTTCATGAATCGATTTACGATGAGTTTATGGAAAAGTTCGTCGAAAAGACGGAAAAACTCGTCTTAGGAGATCCAATGGATAAAGGTACACACGTCGGTTCGATTATTAGCCGTGACCAGTTAGAAATTATCGATCGTTACGTACAATCAGCTATCGATGATGGAGCGACAGTTTTAACTGGTGGTAAAGAGCTTGAAATCGAAGGATTCGAAAATGGTCACTGGTATGCTCCGACGGTAATTACGGACGTAACACCGGATATGATTGCTGTGAAAGAGGAAATCTTTGGACCAGTAGTCGTCGTGGAGAAATTCACAGAAGAAAAAGATGTCATTCAACGTGCAAACGACACGAAATTCGGACTTGCTGCAGCAATTTGGACGACGGACCAAGCGAGATCTACTCGTGTGGCACACCAATTAGAAGCAGGAATTATTATGGTTAACAGTCCGTTCTCAGCGTTCCCTGGCACACCGTTCGGTGGCTATAAGGAATCTGGATTTGGACGTGAGTTAGCGGTTGAGTCACTCGACTTATACATGGAAGATAAGAGTGTCTTATCGTACTACGGTTCAAGACCGATTAACCCGTTTGGTGTATAAAATTAGTCGATCTTATTCATTATGTGCGGAGCATTCACTTAGAAGTGATGCTTCGCACGAACTATGTATTTAATCAATTGGTATTTTATGCATACACCATATCACTGTCGGTTAAACGAACATTTTTGTTATCATTTTATGTATCGGACGTAAAGTTTACGTCGAAATCGTATTTTAACTAAAGATCGTTGCAGTTATTTTTCATTCGAATGAATGATAAATGTGTATCAATTATGTGCACATAACGTTTATTTCAGTTTTAATAATCGTTTCTAGTAAAAGGAGATAGAACCCGATGCCAATAAAAAAAATTACAGTCGTAGGAGCCGGCGTCATGGGGCGTGGCATTGCTTACGTTTCTGCTCT
>DATGRY010000049.1:0-6696 GCA_035303165.1 Pseudogracilibacillus sp. | reverse complement strand
CAAATGGTGAACGGGCTGTAGAAGGGTGGAAATCTTTAGAAGAAAAAACGGGTCAAAAATTAGCCGAGCTAGCTAAAGAAAGACGTGAAGAAGCATTTACACTAGATTCCATTACTGCACAACCTCGACGAACGATTACTTCCCCAATGTGGAGCGGGATTCAGAAAGATGGCCGAAAATATTCACCATTTACAGTCAATACGGAATATAACATTCCTTGGCGAACGTTGACAGGACGACAAAGTTTTTATTTAGACCATGAAACGATTTTGGATTTTGGGGAGGCGTTACCAATTTACTTACCTCCTTTAAGTAAAGGGCCGTTCGTTAAAAACGATCGTCAAATTGAAAATGATGGGAAATCACTGACATTACGTTATTTAACTCCACACCAAAAATGGGGAATCCATACGATGTTTACGGAAGCTTCTCCAATGGTCCAATTATTTAGAGGCTGGCAAGTCGTATGGATGAACGAAGAAGATGGTGCATCAATCGGATTAAAAGATAATGATTGGATTGAAGTTTTCAATCGAAACGGTGTCGTCGTTGCTCGTGTCGTTTTAACTTACCGTATGCCGCAAGGAATGGTGTACATGTACCATGCCCAGGACCGTACGATGGGAGTGCCTGGGACAGCTATCAATAAGAAACGTGGAGGAACACACAATAGTATTACGCGAATTTCCGTGAAACCGACACATATGATAGGTGGTTACTCACAATTAAGTTACGGTTTTAACTATTACGGTCCAACAGGAAGTCAGCGGGATACGATCGCAATCGTCAGACCTTTGAAGGAGGTTGATTGGCTTGAGGATTAAAGCACAAGTAGCAATGGTGATGCATTTAGATAAATGTATCGGATGTCATACTTGCTCGGTAACGTGTAAAAATATGTGGACAAACCGGCCAGGTGCAGAATATATGTGGTTTAACAACGTTGAGACGAGACCTGGTGTCGGTTATCCGAAACGTTGGGAAGATACGAAACGTTACAAAGGTGGTTGGGTTTTAAAAAACGGAAAGTTACAACTTCGTGCCGGAGGACCAATTAGTAAGTTAGCGAACATTTTCTATAATCCTAATATGGCAGAATTGGAAGACTTTTACGAGCCGTGGACGTACGATTATGATCATTTGATTCATAGTCCGAAAAGAGAAAACTTACCCGTCGCTAGACCCGTGTCAGAAATTACCGGTAAGTATATCGATCAACCTGAATGGGGTTCAAACTGGGATGACGATTTAGCAGGCGGAAGCGAAATTGTTTCAAAAGATCCGAATGTCGAAAAATTGCAAGAACATATTAAGATGGAATATGAACGTACTTTTATGATGTATTTGCCACGAATTTGTGAACATTGCTTAAATCCATCTTGTGTAGCTTCTTGTCCTACAGGGGCTCTCTATAAACGTGATGAAGACGGAATAGTTCTTGTAGATCAGGATGAGTGTCGTGGTTGGAGGTTCTGTCAAAACGGTTGTCCATACCATAAAGTTTATTATAACTGGCATACACATAAAGCAGAAAAATGTAACTTCTGTTATCCACGAACAGAAGCGGGCTTACCAACGATTTGTTCAGAAACTTGTGTCGGACGTATCCGTTATATCGGAGTAATTTTATATGATGCAGACAAAGTGAAAGAAGCTGCGTCGGTAGAAGATCCACAAGACTTATACGAAGCACAATTAGGATGTTTTTTAGATCCATATGATGAAGAAGTTCAAGAAAAAGCACGTGAACAAGGGATGAATGATGCGTGGTTAGAAGCGGCGAAAGATTCGCCCGTATATAAAATGGCGATGAAATGGAAAATTGCATTACCTTTACATCCGGAATATCGAACATTACCGATGGTGTGGTACGTACCACCTTTGAGCCCCATTATGAATCATATTACGAATGAAGACGAGCTCGATACAGACGGATATATTCCCGCTGTAGATCAAATGCGGATTCCGATTGAATATTTAGCGTCTATTTTAGCTGCAGATGATACAGAAGTGGTCCGAAAAGTATTATTAAAATTATCCGCAATGCGAGTGTATATGCGTGGAAAAACAGTCGGTGGGGTAGATGAACTTCGACAAAGTGAATTGTTAAAACAAGCTAAAACGACCGCAGAAGAGATTGAAGAAATGGCAAGATTACTAGCCGTTGCAAAATATAACGAGCGATACGTTATTCCAACTGGTAGAAGAGAAATGGATGATGATTTACATTATCGTCAAGGTGTCTGTAGCTTAGAAGAATTGGCTCCACCGGAAGGAATGAATCCACGATATGGAATGATGAAAGTGAGAGAGGAACTATGAATGATGATCAACGTAGTTTATTAATTATCGTTTCTCGCTTACTCGACTATCCGGTACAACCGATCAATCATTTTCAAAAAGAGTTCGACGAATTAGGAGCGGAAATGATATCTTCCGAACGATTAAAAGAAGATGTCAAAAAACGTTACGAACCTCTGTTAAATCTTAGTAGACGGGATATCCAAGAACTATATGTCCAAACTTTTGATTTAAAAACGAATGTGAATCTATATTTAACGGCATATGAACTAGGTGACAGTAATTATCGCGGAGCAGCGCTAGTTCGTCTACAAAAGATGATTAATGAAGCTGGTTTTGAACGAGTGAGTGAAGACTTAGCTGACTACATTCCGATGTTGCTACAATTTATCGCTGTAACCCCTTCAGAAGGTGAATTTGAACGGTTACAAAAACGAATCGGGGTAGCGGTAAATTATATGAAAAAACAGATGGAAAAAGATAATCCTTATACAAACATTGTTGCGCTGTTAACGGATTACGTATTTGAAAAGCCATCTGAAAAAGAGCTGAAAGAATTAGTAGCTGGCCAAGAAGAAGCAGATTTAGAAGAACTACCTTATCCTATTATGTACGAATAGAGTAAGGCAACAAAAAACTAGGAGGGACGTATGTGGTCGATATTTTTTGGTGGGTCATATTTCCGTATATAACTGGGACGATTATGATTGTTGGTGTGTTATATCGTTTCGCCTTTCGACAACTTTCATGGTCAGCTCCGTCAACAAACTTTTTTGAAAAGAAATGGTTAAAAATCGGTTCTCCATTATTTCACTATGGGATCATCTTGGCGTTTATCGGGCACGTCATGGGAATGGTCGTTCCGATTCAGTTTTATCGAGCGATTGGGATATCTGATCATATGTACCATATGGGAGCGATATATGGTGGTGGGTTCGTCGGTTTAATGGTCGTCGTCGGATTAGTTTTATTGTTAATACGGAAAATGACTATCGATCCGGTACGAATTCATGCTACTTTTGCAGATTATTTTACCGTTCTCGCTCTACTATTTGTTGCGGGAACAGGGACATTTATGACAATCGTCTATAATACGATGGTCGTTTCTTATGAATATCGGGCAACAATTGGACCATGGTTTAGAAGTTTATTTATATTGCAACCGCAGTACGAATTTATGAGAGACGTACCTTTTATTTTTAAATTACATGTTATATCAGCATTTGCTTTATTTTCATCGATACCATTTACACGCCTCATTCACATATTTAGCTTTCCAATTCGCTATCCAAATCGACCACCACAACAATATAGATCACGATCTAAATATGAAAGACAAAAATTATAACTGAAAAAGAAGAAGCAGCAATTTGCTGCTTCTATCTGTTTGGAACATATTGGAATGGCTAAATCATTACATGTTATTTTCTTAAATGTTGCAAGCGCATTCTAATAGATAAAATAACAAATAGGTCAGTTAGATAACCGTTTTGAAATCTTAATTCCTTTAACTGTTCAACTATCATATTGTGCGTAGTTTCTTCCTCTTTTTTAGTAACAACTGTTTTTATAATCCGCTCTGTTACTACTTCACTCCACATGTAACCCCGAACACTTTATTTTTGCTGTGTTTTGCTGAAAAATATTTCATCGTTTAAATGTTTACACCGTGATTTATAGCCGTTTAATCGGTTCATTATGATCATTTGTATTTAATATTTCTTACAACATTGTAAGGAACGTGTAATCATTTCCGATAGTATGTAAGCATCCCATTCCGTACAATGTAAATAGATTAAATAAAGTGAGGTTGAACATGATGTTAAACGTAAAAAACGTTAGCAAAGTATACGAAGGAAAAGTACCGTATCGTGCATTAACAGATATAGAGTTACAAGTAGAAGAAGGAGAGTTTGTTGGGATTATGGGACCGTCGGGAAGCGGAAAAACGACGCTTTTAAATTTAATTGCGACGATCGACACGCCGACGACGGGTGAGATTTTTATCGAAGGGAACGATCCGCATACGTTAAAAAAAGATGCATTAGCGAAATTCCGGAGACGTAATCTCGGCTTCGTTTTTCAAGACTATAATTTATTACACACGTTAACAGTAGAAGAAAATATCGTACTACCACTTACGCTCGATGGGCGCAAGGTGAAAGAAATGAAAGCAAAACTGCAAATAATTGCCGAGACATTAGGTATTACGCATCTTTTAAAAAAACGTACGTTTGAAATATCTGGTGGACAGGCACAACGTACGGCAATTGCGCGGGCGATGATCCATAATCCGAAGCTCGTATTAGCAGACGAACCGACAGGAAACTTGGACTCAAAATCAGCAAAAGACGTACTTGAACTGTTGGCACGTATAAATGAAGAAGAAAAAACGACGATGCTTCTCGTCACCCATGACGCACAAGCAGCGAGCTACTGTGACCGTGTCATCTTCATTCGCGACGGTAGACTTTACTCTGAAATTCATAAAGGGGATAGTCGTTCGATCTTTTTCCAAAAAATTATTGACACACTTTCTTTACTAGGGGGAAACGACGATGACTTTTCGCGAATTCGCCATTAAAAATGTATTACGTAACATGCGTCTCTACGTTGCGTACTTTTTAAGTAGTTTATTTACCGTGCTCGTCTTTTTCACATTTTTAAACTTTGCGTTTCACCCGACATTAACAGGGGATAGTATGAACGATAACGCCTTGTTCGGAATGATCGTTGCAGGTGCAATCATTTACATTTTCTCATTTTTCTTCATCCTCTATTCGATGAGTTCATTTTTACAATCGCGAAAAAAAGAATTTGGTCTTTTTCTCATGCAAGGGATGTCGAATAGACAATTGCGGATGCTCATTTTTTTAGAAAATATGATTATCGGTTTCGTTACAACGCTGATCGGGATGGTACTCGGTGTTCTATTTTCGAAACTCATATTACTCATTGCCGAAAATGTATTAGTTCTCGATGAACTCCCTTTTTATTTTCCGATCGAAGCGATCAGCATGACGTTTCTTTCGTTTACGACACTTTTCTTTTTCATTTCCATTTTTGTAACATTCGTTTTACGAACGAATAAACTTATTACGTTAATGAAAGGGAATCAGATTGGAAAAAATGAGCCGAAGGCATCGGTGTTTTTAACGATTGTTGCGGTTGTTTTAATCGGTCTTGGTTATGGGATAGCCCTTGTCGCGGAGAAAATGGAAGTCATAATTGCATTAGTACCAGTCGCTATTCTCGTCACTATCGGTACGTACTTCTTATTTACACAACTGAACGTTTTTCTAGTCAATAGATTGAAACGGAATGAACGATTATTTTGGAAGAAAACGAACATGCTTCTCTTTTCCGATTTGTCGTTTCGTATGAAAGATAATGCACGGGCGTTTTTTATGGTAGCGATCATTTCAACTGTATCGTTCAGTGCGATCGGAACGCTCGTTGGGTTCGATTCATTTTTAACGACCGGAATAAAACAATCGAATCAAATATCATTTTTATATTCGTTAGATGATGATGATCAGTATGTCATCGACGATTTGGAAAAAATTATGATGAAACACAACTTGAAAGTGGAAAAAGGCGAGGTTGAACTCCAGTATTTTGACATAGAAAATAACTTAATTTTAGTGACGACTCCAGAAACGTACAATGAATTTGCTCGATTAATCGGGGAGGAAGAAATTACGTTACAATCAACAGACGTTGCTTTCGTTCCACTTAGCAGCGTCAATTTACTAAATGATAAAGATCAATTTAAACATATTAAATTACCGTTGGAAGATGGTACAGAAGTTTCCGTCGACGAACAACTTGACGGCCTAGCAAAACCAGATATATTACCTATCGTTGATTCATATTTTATCGTAAATGAAGATTTGCAAACTCGCTTAGGTGAACCAGCTAAAACAGAACGTTACGTCGGTTGGCAAGTCGTTGAAGGAGAAAAGGAAGCTATTATAGCTGCAGGGGAAGAGGGGATAAAGCATGTAGGATTTTTCCCCGTCGATTATACTGTTCAAGATATTCGTAGTTTTTGGAGTCCGGTATTGTTCGTCGGTTTCTTTATCGGTGTCGTTTTCTTCGTCTCAGCAGGAAGTTTTCTTTACTTCCGTCTTTATTCCGATGTGGATGAAGATAGACGTAAATTCGCTAACGTGCGGAGACTCGGCATAACGAATAAGGAAATGGCTAACGTAATTAGCCGGCAAATGTTTTTACTTTTTTTCGTGCCGATTTTCGTCGCTATTGTCCACGGTGCTGTTGCTTTAACCGCGCTCGCGAATCTCTTCCAATATTCGTTAGTGAAAGAGTCAGCACTCGTATTAGGTGGCTTCTTCATCATCCAAGTTATTTATTTCGTCGTCGTCCGCTTTTTCT
>DATGRY010000048.1:0-25075 GCA_035303165.1 Pseudogracilibacillus sp. | reverse complement strand
GGCTCTTCTTTATAATGGATCGCAAAGGGAAATAAATCCAGGAGGTTTTAGTATATGTCTACAATTAGATTAAATCCAGATGAATTAGAGGAGTTCGCTGCTCGGTATAGGGATGAAAGCGGACAAATTGCTGATATGAGAGGTCGCTTAGATGGATTAATAGGTCAGTTGGCAGATGCTTGGGAGGGTGGAGCTGCTCAAGCGTTCATCGATCAGTACGAAGATTTAAAGCCATCTATTGAAAGAATGGAGTTATTATTAGATGAAATTAACCAACAATTATCATCTAGTGCTAACATTCTTAGAGAAACGGATGCAAATATCGCTAGCCAGATTCGTGGATAATACGTATCGTGTCAAACAACTTTCGTTATCTTTCTAAAAATAAGGTGTAATACGAACCTTATTTTTAGGTGGATCCACACTTGTATGAAACGGCATAAGGAAAGAATAGAATTTGGCTGCCGGAAGGTTTAGCAATGTTTCGAAAAATGTAAGTATGACAAAAATGCCGCGCAAATTCCTTTTGCCGGCATTTTATCATTTTTAGGAAGGTGGATTAGCTATGTATATTCACGTAACGGTAGACTTGTCTAATTATGACAAGGATATGTTAGAGTTACGGTTATCGAATCAACATACGCTAAAAAAAGTGATCGATATCGCTTGGCAAGTTGCGCAAATCAAACGAAAACCACGCGAGGGCTTTTGGGTAAGAGTGGAAAGAGAAAAAGCGGTATTTCCAGGTGTTCATACGTTAGAGCAATGTCGTATTATGACTGGCGATCGATTAAAAGTGTTGTAAGGAAGTGATGTTAGTAAGCGTTTGGAAAGGGGGAAGGCGCTAGAAAATGAAACAAGAAGATAATGAAAGAATGTATATAGAATCTAAATTGGATGTAACAGTAACGCGTGAAAAAAATGCCGTTTCCTACATCTTCCAACGGGCGAAATTAAAGTTAGTCGATAAACTAGAGATTAACATGTTAACGTCTATTCACCCACATCTGAATAAGCAAATCAATTTAGCGGAAGATCAACTTACAATTACGTTCGAACTGCCGAGCGACTATCATTATTTTGATGATATTTTCAAGAAGAATATACGTGAACGGTATCGATTTGCCTATAATGTGATCGATACGATCGAATCGCATACGTATTCGAGGTTGCATTTGACGGTTAGTCCCGAAAACATCTTATTTGATCAAGGATTACAACCTACCTTTTTACATTATGGGGTAAGTGAAAGTATCCCACCGTATGAAAAAGATGATGAAACAGAATGGTTAGAAACGAGGGCGTTGCTCGCTTATATCGTCGATCATCGTCATGACTTTCGTACATATATGAACCATTATAAAACGATCGATCTAAAAGGAGTCGCAAAAGAAATTATGTTTGCGGAAAATTTCTCGGAACTAAAAGAGATCATGTCTAGAGAAATTAAGCAAGATGTGACAACAGAAAAAACGATCGTTCATTTACCGAAAAAGAAGTGGACTTTATTCCGAAGTGCGTTATCAGTACTAATTGTTCTTTTCTTACCTGCTTTGGCGTATTCATTTTACATACTATTTTTCAAAATGCCTGAAATGGAAGCTTATGTATCAAGTAACGAGCATTTTTTAAACAATGATTATAGTTCTGTAGTAGATGAACTACAACAAGTAAGCGAGGAAAAGATGCCTCGTGTCGTTCAATATGAATTAGCGATGTCTTATATCGCAAATGAGTCACTGACGGAAGAGCAAAAGAAAAACATTTTAAATACTGTCACGTTACAGTCGGATCGCAATTATTATTTATATTGGATTTATTTAGGTCGTGGAAATTATGAAGAAGCCGTTGATATTGCAACTTATTTAGAAGATCGAGATCTCATTTTACTTGCTCTTATTCGTTTACAAGAAAGTGTTCGTATTGATGAAAGTTTATCGAGTGATGAACGAAAAGAAATGATTAAAAACATCGAACGTGAAATGGAAGAATATAAAAAGCAAATGGAAGACGAGTTGAGTGAAGAGGAAGAAGTCGAAGAAACAGAAGAGCAAGAAGACGGTTATGAAGAGATAGATGAAAAGGAAGAGTCAACAAAAGCTGATGAAAAGGATAAAAAACGGAAGAAAGAGTCTAAAAAAGAGTAAAGCGCTTCTTAAAGCGAGGTGATAGACAGATGGCAAAACTGTTTTTGTACTATGATTCTTTTTATCAAATGATTGAGATAACAAATCGCAAGACGATAACGATCGGTAATGCGTTATCTGATACGATTACGATTCAAGCACTTCCGATAAAAGAACAAATAAAAGTTGTGCCGCAATCGACGGATACACTCGATGTTTTTCAAGGGGAGACGTTGGTAGGAACGTTAGAAAAATCAAATGAGGTACGTGTTGTTTGTGGTGAGAAAGAAACATCGATTACTTTTATGTATCAACCGGATAGTGAAGAGCACGACTACTATATCGGTACGAAACAGGAAATCGCATTACCGAATAACGAACAAAAACATTTTTCCTTATATAAATTCACGGACTGTTGGTACGTCTATCCCGAAAAGTATCCAATATACGTGAATGGTGAAGAAATAAAGGCATCGCAATCGTTGGGAAACGGTGATGTCTTGTTTTGCCACGGTATATTATATACGCTACGCGACGATGACATATTAACCGTCCAAACAACGGATCATACGTTGCTTCGCTTACCAGTGATGAAAAAACCGACGACAGTTATGAAAGAGAAGTACCCAAACTATCGGAGAACTCCCCGTTTAGTCTACGATTACCCGGATGAAAAAATTAACTTTTCATTTCCATCGGAAGAAAGAGAGGATAATCAGCGAGGTCTTTGGTTAATTGTGATGCCGCCCTTAATGATGCTTATCGTGATGGGAATCGTTGCGATGGTCAGACCACGGGGAATTTTCATTTTAATATCACTCACGATGTTTACAACGACACTTATTACGTCGACGGTGCAATATTTCCGTGAGCGTAAACGTAACAAAGAACGTAACGAACGACGGATTCGTCTTTACACGAGATATTTAGAGGAGAAGCGTAACGAATTACATCAGTTATCCGAAGAACAACGGAATATTTTATATTTTCATTTTCCATCTTTCGAGAAAATGAAATATTACACGGCAGAGGTTAGTGACCGCATTTGGGAAAGAACTCTACTAAGTCATGATTTTTTACAAGTTAGGGTCGGGCGGGCAAATGTACCTGCTACATATAACGTTTCGACACAACGTACCGATACGTCGAACCAAGAAATTGATGACTTGTACGAACAGTCACAAAAGCTTGTATCCCATTATGAAACGGTGAAAGATGCTCCGCTAGTCATTAATGTAGCTGATGGTGCAATGGGAATGATCGGTAAACGGTCGATTGTGAAGCAGGAGATTGAACAAATTATTGGGCAACTCTCTTTTTTCCACAGTTATCACGACATTCGTATGATTGCCATCGTCGATGAAGAAGATTATAAAAATTGGCAGTGGATGAAGTGGTTGCCGCATTTTCAATTGCCACAAAGTTATGCACGTGGATTTATTTATAATGAGCAGACGCGCGATCAGTTACTTACTTCTTTGTATGAATTGTTGAAAGAAAGAGATTTACAGGAAGATAAGGAAAACATGCTTTATAGCCCTCATTTTATTTTTGTCGTAACGAATCGCCATCTCATATCGGAACATGCTATTTTGGAATATTTAGAGGGCGAACATACACATTTAGGTATTTCGATTATTTTTGCCGCAGATTCTAAGGAAAGTCTTACAGATAATATCCATACACTCGTCCGTTATATTAATGAGACGGATGGGGATATTTTAATTCAAGGGAAAAAGGCGGTAAAAATTCCTTTTCAGTTAGATAAGCATGGGCAGAAAGACAATGAAACGTTTGCGCGTACGCTGTTTTCGTTAAATCATCAGCTCGGAATGAGTCAATCGATTCCGGAAACGGTTAGTTTTTTAGAAATGTTTGATGTAACGAATGCAGAACAATTGGATGTTGCGAATAAGTGGCAAACGAATGAATCGGCGAAGTCGCTATCCGTACCAATCGGATTAAAAGGAAGGGACGATGTCGCGTATTTAAACGTTCATGAAAAAGCACATGGACCGCACGGGTTACTAGCAGGTACGACTGGATCGGGAAAAAGTGAGTTTTTACAAACGTATATACTTTCACTTGCTGTTCATTTTCACCCGTATGAAGTTGCCTTTCTATTAATTGACTATAAGGGCGGCGGAATGGCACAACCATTTAAAAATATGCCACATCTATTAGGTACGATTACAAATATCGAGGGAAGTGAAAACTTCAGTAAGCGAGCACTCGCTTCGATTAAAAGTGAATTACAACGTAGACAGCGGTTATTCGATCTTTATGAAGTAAACCATATAAATGATTATACGGAACTATACAAAATGGAAAAGGCAGAAGAACCACTACCACATCTATTTTTAATTTCGGATGAGTTTGCAGAATTAAAAAGTGAAGAACCAGAGTTTATTCGCGAGTTAGTTAGTGCGGCACGAATTGGGCGTAGTTTAGGTGTCCATCTCATTTTAGCGACACAAAAGCCTGGTGGTGTGATTGATGAACAGATATGGAGTAACTCCCGTTTTAAAGTTGCGTTAAAGGTACAGGATGAAAGTGATAGTAGGGAGATATTGAAAAATAGTGATGCATCTAACATTACCGTTACTGGGCGGGGTTATTTGCAAGTCGGAAATAACGAAGTGTATGAGCTGTTTCAGTCCGCTTGGAGTGGGGCACCTTATATGAAAGAAAGTGTCACGACAGAAGATGAAGTTGCATTAGTAACTGATTTAGGACTAATCCCGTTATCGGAAGTATCCGTTCAAGAAGATAGTGACCAAGGGAGGAAAGTTACTGAAATTGATGCAGTCGTAGATGAAATTGTACGGACACAAAAGGTATTGAACATTGAAAAACTGAGTAGTCCTTGGTTACCGCCATTACCGGAACGAATTGTGTTGCCTAGTGGTGAAAAAGAAGAAACAGAACGTTATTGTATTGCGCTCGTCGATGAACCGGAAAAACAATTGCAAACATCGTATTATTACGAGGCGGTAGAGGATGGAAATATCGGCGTGTTCGGTAGCCCTGGGTATGGAAAGTCTTTTACACTAATGACAATATTACTAAATTTTGCGCTTAGAAACAGTCCGGAAACGTACCAGTTTTATATATTTGATTTTGGCAATGGTGCGTTACTTCCGTTAGAACAGTTACCGCATACGGGTGATTATTTCCGTTCGGATGATGTTCGTAAGATTGAGAAGTTTTTCAGTTTCATAGAATCGGAAATAGAAGATAGAAAAGAACGTTTTCGTCAGGAGCAAGTAAGCAATATTAATATGTACCGTTCTATGTCTGAAGAATCTATGCCACTTATTTTCATCGTCATCGATAATTTTGATCTCGTCAAAGAAGAGTTGTCAGATTTTGAAAATAAGTTCATACAATTAGCACGTGATGGGCAGTCGTTAGGTATTTATATCATGCTAAGTGCGACACGCACGAATGCTGTTAGACACGCATTATTAAGTAATTTAAAAACGAAAATTGCTCACTATTTCCTCGATCAAATGGATAAACATTCGCTTATAGGGCGAACGGAATACGAAATTGAACCGTATCCCGGAAGAGTTTATATCAAAACAGACGAAGCTCAATTAGCGCAAATATATTTACCGGTAGAGGGCGAAACAGATGTTGAATTATTGCAAAATATTCGTAAGCAAGTAGCACATATAAACGAAACATATAAAGCAGCGATGAAACCAATATCTATTCCAATGCTTCCTGCAAAACTTGATATCGAATCGTTCCATCGTGATTATGTGTCGCAAGAGGCGCAAGGTCGAGTTGCGATTGGACTCGATGAGCATAGCGTGCAACCAGTGTACATCGATTGGCAGCAACAAAATCATTGTTTAATTATCGGGGAAGCACAAAAAGGAAAAACGAATACGTTAAAAATTTTATTATCACACGTTTTACAAGAGAAATGTACCGTTGGGTTATTCGATTCTCTCCAACGTTCCTTATCGGAATTTGCGACGAACGAGCAAGTTCATTACATGCAGTCGAAAGAACACGTACAGGAGTGGGTTGAACGAGTAGAGAGCGTATTTCTCGAGAGAGAAGAACGTTACCGGGATATACTTCCTACAGAACGAGAACAAAATGAAAGGATGTCACCGGTCGTTCTCATTGTAGATGGTATGAGTAGTTTTCAACAGTTGTTAGATACACAATTGCAAACGGCATTAGCTAAGCTCGTTAAAAACTATAGTCATTTAGGTTTTCGTATGATTTTAACGGGAATGCCTACCGACTTTTCACGAGGCTTCGATGCGTTTACAGGAGAAGCAAAACAAATTAAACACGTCATCTTACTGATGAAAAAATCGGATCAAAACTTGATCCAATTACCATATACGAGAAAAGAGCCTGATTTAGAACCTGGATTCGGCTACTATGTCGTAAACAACCATGTGCGTAAAATCCAAATACCACTATTCGATAGAGAAAGGGTTACTACAGTATGAAAGCAAATGTCATGTCGTCTCTTGGATTAATCGTAAAAATTCTCGTTATCGTTTTATTACCGATCATTCTTTTCTATTACATTGATACACAACCTGCGAACGTTACAACAAAAGATGAGGACGATGAAGGAACGAGAAAAATAGCGATTGTCAATGAAGACAATGGATTTTTAAGTGGCGATGATGAAATAGAGTTAGGAAAAGAAATAAGTTCACTTTTAGCTAAAAGAGATCGTTACGCCTGGACTGTAGAAAATCGTAATGGGGCGGAAAAGAAGTTTGCTGAAGAAAAGTACGATGGTATTTTATACATTCCATCGAATTTCTCAGAAAATGTCATGAATTTTAAAGCAACGTCTCCCTTACAAGCGGATGTGAACTATGTTGTTCAACCGAATTTGGACGCGAAAGAAAGGCAACGCGTGCATCGGGAAATGTCTGACGTAAAACATATCGTTAATAAAGAAATGTCGACGATCTATTGGAGTTACGTCGCCCAAGAAGTCGATCATATTCAAGAACAATTTGATGATATTTTGGAAAAAGAAATTGCTTTCCAAGAAGCGATTTATGCTTTCTATGCACCGACATCGGAAAAATTAGCGAATGAAATAGAATCGTATAAAGAGCGTTTATCGATGATCGTAGAGCAAACAGGGTCCATCGATGATGTTGTGTCCGATAATATTGCGGATGCAACTGATACAGAACAACGGATGGAACAATTATTGCAATCCTTTTCGGCTTATAAGGAATTGCAAGAGGAACAGCAACAATTATTCGATGACATGCAACGGGAAAATAGAAGTAAGGTAGAGACGGGAGTCGACGCCTTCGAAGAAGCGTTTTATAAGTATATGAGTACTATCTCTACAGATATGCGAGAATATGAGCACCCGGAATTTCACGGTCGTGAACAGATCCGGGAAATTAGGAATCGGTACGATGAAGTACAAGGAGAAATTGAGGCTGGAAAAGATGAATTAAACGATTGGGAAGAGGGCGAACATGCTGATACATATGCCCGAGTTGTGTCGTTAAATGAAAAGTTTTTACAAGAGTATAACTACGCGATTACGCGTAATACGAAAACGAAAGTACTAGACACAATTAGCGCTTTAGATGAGAGAGAAAGTGATGGAGAAAATGGAGATTTCGCGATCGAAGATCGCTCTTCTTCGATAGATATGACGGATGTTGAACAGAGAGTACGGGAGTTAAAGCAAGTAGCTGAATCGTTAAGAGAAACGACAGCTAATGAATTCCATGCAATGAATACATCTGCTTCGACGGTAGATGGTTCAACTACCGATGAGAATGAAGAAAGTGCAGCAGAAGCCGCAAATGAGGTGGATGAAGCGGCTGGGGAAGAAGAGTTAGCGGAAGCAGAAGAAGTGCAGGAACCACAAGAAGTAACGATCGCGGTCGACTTTCAGCCATTAAATAAAGCGATAAATAATGTAGAACAATCGATTGAAACGTTAGAGGATGCGGCGGAGGAAGATGACGATACAATTGAAGAACTTGAACAATTAATCGAAGAATTATATGAACAGCTCGAACAGTTGGAAGCGGAAGTTTATGGGCCGCTAATTGATCGGATTTTAAGTTTACAACAACAAGTCCGTAATTCATCCTATAAAGAAGATATATTTACAGAGGATGAAATAGAAGAGCTATTAGCTGCCTTTCTCGATAGAGACGAACTTGAGACGAAGACAGCCGAATCATTATTGAATTACGTAAATGAACTCGAAGTGTTTAACCGATTTTTAGAAACAGGTAGTGAAATCGATCAAGGCCTCGTCGAGGAATTGTTAGAAGTTGAACGGTTACAAGAAGAATTACAAAAGCTATATGATATCGATCTTGAAATGATTGAAAAACTGCAAGGTATCTTTGATCGATTGCTTGGTAACGACGAAGAGGAGGAGGAAGGGCATTTAGATGTCATTGAGCGGAACTTTGATCAATTACTTTATCGCACCTATAGATTGTTGCGTGAGTATGATGAGAGTTTAGAACAATTATTTTCGGATATTTCCCACACGGTTCATGCGCTCGAAACAGAGGCTGATCATATTTTACGTGCCATACAGCTGACGGATGACGATATGTTCGTTTGGGAACCTTCTATACAGGCAGAGGAAACGGAGGGAGAATTAGTCTATCAACTGCAACGAGGTACAGTGACGAACTTAGATAATGTAAAGAACCTGATCGGTTCCTTAAATGAGCAGCAAGAGCGAGTATCCGAGGATACGAGCAAGTTACATTCGAACATTTATGGGGTGCAAAGTGAATCGGATGACTTGAATGAACGTTGGGCAGCGAATGTGCTTACGACTGAACGAATTCGTGATGATGTACATGATATTCTCGATAATGCAGTAATCGATGGTCAAGAAAATTTCTCGGTTTATGACTACTTAACAAACCCAGTTCAAATCGATGAAAAAGCGGGCGGTCAAGTGTTATCAGAACGAGAAGATCGAATGCCGCCGGTCATTTTATTAATGATTATTTTAATTAGTGGGTTATTAATCGGTTTTATTACCCATTATTATTCGCATAATTCTTATGTGATTCAGAAAACTTTATTCATTCTATTGAACTTAGGGGTTGGGATTCTGATCGGTTACTATGGCATTAATTTATATCCATTACCTGACTCAAGAGCGGTTATTTGGATTATATTTACGATTATTCTTTTAGCTGCAACATCAAATATTGTAAGAGGCGGACTCTTTATTAACCCTTTTGTCGGTTGGTTAATGAGCATCGGTTTAATTATTTTCTATACGACGCCGTTATTAAACATCGTCGTACCTGAGTTTCATTTCTACAATCCGATATCGAACATATATATCGGTATGTTATATCAAAATAACGTTAGTTATGGTATCCCGTTATTCGTTCTTAGTTTGATCATCGTCATCGTATCGGCACTCATCTATACGTTACAAATATATCGCAACGAAAAAAAGGTGGCCGAAGAGGATGAAAAAGAAGCGAGCTAACTTTTTATGGATGATAATATGCATGTTTCTTTTCGGTGGCATCGGTAAAAGCTATGCTGCCGAAAAGAACGAATTTGTAGACCCGAACGTATATGAAGAAAAGGAAATATCGATATATAAACATTATGAAAGAATAGATGACGTGACGCGAGAGCTGCATGAGGACCTTAGGGAGTTAACATTTGAACGACAACGTGGAAATGATAGAGATACACTGCAAAACGATTTATTTCTTACAACATCTAGTGAAAAAAATACAATTTTAGCAAAGGCAACGAACTTAAACTTATTCTCCGAACAATATTCTGTCGTTGAAAAAAACGATAATTCCGAGGATAGGGGGACTTTCAATCGGTTGAATATACTACTTATAACGATCTTTGTCTTAACGATTGTCATGTTAATCGCCTTAATTCCAAAGCTAAATAAGACGGAAAAATGAATGAGATTGTAGGGAGGCTCTATTCCCATCAGTCGAAAGGTTAAGGTAGAAAAAAAGTATGTTTATAGAGTGCACACTTAATGAACGAGGGGTGAATAAAATGGGCTCATTATATTCCATTAATAGACGTATAGCAAACGTGGACGCTTCGATATCGTCGGCGTATGACAGGATGTATGAAAGATCAGAACAGTTAGGCAGGATGAGAACTGCAAAGAGCGAGTTTACAGGAGTTCGAACGGACTTTTTGCAGGAAAGATCCCAATGTACAGAGCCGGAATTTACCGCTAGTACATTTCACGGGGAACAGGCAAACAAAATAAATAACTTTCGTAAGGACTATATAGAAGAAAGTTTTTTTGAAATTATAAATGATCAAATGCTAGAAATATTATCGCAAATAAATGATGAAATTGATCGTTTAAGTGACGAAGTAATTGAGTTAAACGATAGAATTACGTCGTTGAAAAATGATCGTTCCACATTGATCGCACGAAGAGAAAGCGAGTTGTTGAAGAATGGGTAATGAAATTAGAGTTCAAAGTGAAGTCGTTTATGATGCTTTAGCGGAACTAAGATCATCCATCCAAGCGCTAGATACGTCCTTTTCTAAGACGATCGATGGAAACAACAACTTAGATATTGTCGATAAAATAAATCATATTAAGGAAAGATACGATGAATTGTTAACGAAGTATGAGGCGTTACTATTGCAAAATGTCACAGCGACTGAAGAAGCAATGGAGACGTATAAAGAAGCCGATGAAGCAATCGAAGCGAGTATTCGTTAGGAAAAGGGTGTAAATAAGATTTGGAAATTGCTGCAAATAATGACAGCATATTATGTTGCTTTGAATAGAGTAAGTTACATGCCCATGGTGAAAAATAGTATTTTTGATAACTTTTGAAAGAGTCATAAAGTGCTTCCAATTGAACGATTAGCGGTTAGGTGTTAAGGAGTGATCAAATAATGAAGAAGCTTGATAGCGCCCCATTACATGGTGGGATCGATGAAACCGTTTCGGATATATCAGAATTGCATAGTCAAGTAGAAAGAATTCAACGGGCGATTAGAGATTTTGCATCATTGAAAGATGCATTGAAGGGAAAAGGCGGTGAATCGATTCGTACCTTTTATGAGGAGGGGCACCAACCAGTTTTAATCCAGCTACATCAGTCCTTTACAGATTATCAATTTGCTTTAAAAGATTTGAAAGATGCCCTTCTCTCCTTTGAATCTTTTGAGGATGGATTTATAAGTGAGGAGTTTTTAGAGAACGACGTAAAACAAGGCTTAGATAAACTGAAAGATATTTCAAGTGTTTATACGGATGAGGCTAACGCTGTATTAGAAGATGTAACGGACATTGCTACTTTTCCTAAAGTCGATGATAGCGATTTTGTTGCAACGATTTCAGATGGTAAAGATAAAATAAACAACTTAATAGAGGAGCTACATATAGTAGATCAATATTTTGCTAGTCAATTGGAAGATACTGAATTTACGCTTGAATTAATGCATAGTTATATAGATGATCTTAGTTCTATGTTTCAACGGGGCGGGCAAACGGTTGAAAACTTTGATATAAAGAAACTGCAAGAGTTAGAATCCTTTAATCAATTGAATCCACAACTTAAAAATAGTAACGATACGGAATTGACTGCCGTCTTTAGTGAGGAAATACACGAAATGCCCCTCTCTGAAATAAAGAAGACGAAAGATAGTATTATTGAACAGTTGCCAGAGGAACGGAGGGCGGAAGTAAATCAAGCTTTTTATCTTTTACAAAGCGGTCAGATTAGTCGTTCCGAATTTTTAGATATAGCCCACGGCCATCTCGTCGCAAGTATTGAAGAAGGCTATCCATCGGACAGCTTCTTGAAAAACTTAGGCCATCAATTAAAAATGAATTCTAAAGATGCCGTAGCTGACACGTTAGTAGAATCATTAAAGGCAAGCGGTGTTTTAGTCATTCAACGCACTGGTGACTATGTTTTGAAACATGGTATTAGAGGACCAGTTGGGGATAATTCCTTCGTAATAATGGATGACGAATTAGCGGATAAGTCGCGAAAAATGTATACGAAAGGGAAGTGGATTACCCGAGTTGCTAAGGGAGGCGGAGCATTATTAACGGGTATTGGTTTCGGCTTTGGTATGCATGACGATATGACGGAGAGGGATAAAACACTAGGTCAAGCGATTAGTCATAATAGTGCATCGTTAGGTGTCGTTGCGTTGGCAACAGCTGGTGTCGGAGCAGCGGTGGCAGGAGCGCCTGTCGCAGTAGCGGTCGGTGTAGCTGTTGGGGTAGGTATCCTTGCGGCTTCTGTCTTTGAGGCAGCCTATGATTCGAACCTTTTTGGTTTACAAGATAAGTTAGATGACATTGGTGAAAATATAGATGGGATGATTAATGACATTAAGGAGTCAAAAATAGGTCAAGCAGTTAGTAGTGGTTTTGGAAAGCTAAAAGGTGCTTTTGGCTTTTAATTGAGAAAAAACGGAAGGGGATTGACAATATGTTACCAATAGGATCTATCGTATTTTTAAAAGAAGGTACGCAAAAGATTATGATTTTAAATAGGGGTCCCGTTGTTGAAATGGATGATGGCGAATATATCTTTGATTACTCGGGGTGTACTTATCCACAAGGATTAACACCGGATGATATTTTATATTTTAATAAAGAAAATATCGATCAAGTTGTCTTTGAGGGACATCGTGATGAACAGGAAGAACGATGGCAACAGCTATATGAACGGTGGGTAAAAGAAAAAGAGGGTTCGCTAAATCGAGGAAAAGTGACTGATGCGATTGGAGAATAATAAGTCTAAAAAATTAAATGGCTTTCTTTCGACGGCGCTATTTTGACAGTTTCATATTCAAATTCTAAGGCTATAAAAACTGTCGAAGGGCGATTACGTCATTTATAGTAGATTAAATAACATAGTATGGGGTTGAATTGTTTGCAAGCTTATGTGTCGATTATTAAAAGTATAGCTAGATATCGTGTACTACAAATAAATAATCAATATTACGTCGTAGATATCGAAGAAAGCCCTCGCTTCTTTTTCTTTCCTTTCATGACGTGGACGCACATGTATACGTTGTATGAATTAGAGGAAGAACAAGCCCGTAGGATCTCTGAGTATAATAAGGAAAGGGGAGCTGTCGGACTAGAAGCTTTCTCCGTATATTATTTCTTGATCGTTGGTCTTAGTCTTGCTTTAGGGAAAACTATCGTCTCCTCTGGGATAGCTTATATACCCTTTTTGAACAATACAATTGTTCAATGGTTGTTTTTGTTACTCGCGGTCGCTGCTATCGTGTACTTTCGGTTCGTGCAACATCGAAAAACGTATGAAAAGATGCATCAGTTAGTCGATTTAAAACCGTTAAACCGACAGTACGTTAAGTTTTATCCTGTAAACAAGATGAACTACGTTTTTGGCTTCGTTATGTGGTTGTTTTTTCTCGGATTTACATGCCTTAGCCTAGGGTTGTTTTTACAACTTAATTTATTGCTCGGATTAATCAGTTTTTGGGCATTTTTGTCTGTTGTAGCGATTGCTTTTCGATTGTTTGTTCATCCGAACTATGTATATAAGTGTGCGTTTTACGAATAAGAAAATAGTAATTGATCGTTGGACACTAGTGAGGTTGGATTTTTTTATAAGAGGCGTTCATTTCTACAATGAACGCTCTTTACTTGTTTTCTTACGTGTAAAATGGACTTTGTTCCATCGTTCTGTTTGGTACAGCTTTGTGAAAGTATTTTGCGAGAAGATCAAAAGGGTGACAAAGTTGAAACAATTCATTCCGCTTTATCGAGAAAAGGAATTGTATACTGTTTTTTATGATGTGCAGGAAAGAAGATTAGTAAAATTACCCCATCGTAAAAAGACGTACATCGTTTATGTCGTTTTATTTCTTTCTGTTTTACATGGTACTCCGTATGTAACGCGCTTTTACGATCATTTACCATACAGTTTGCTAAAATTCATCGTTCTTTTTGTCATAATCGGAATTACTTGTTTCGCTACCTTTATGACTTACTACCGTTATTACTTATGGGACGAAATAAGTCCCGTATTTGCCCACGTGAACAATTTGGAAAAGATCGTTTTGAAGGGTCGGGAGCAACTACGATTTGATTCGGTCATCTGTTTCTTTTGCATGATCGTAACGTTCGTGCTCGGATTCATTTTTTTAATCACACAAGACGTCGTATGGTTCGTCCTTACAAATTTGTTTTTGGCTCCGAGTCTAATTTACCTGTTAATGAGGCCGATAAGGCGTATGAAGCTGCTACGGGATTACGAATGGTTTGAATAGAGTCTTTAGAGCGACCTTAATAGAGAGGGTTTATCATTATTCGTTTCGTTCATGTAGATTGTTTTGGATAGAAATATCCGGACCAAATCTATGGTGGGCATTTGATCCGGAAAGGTTTTAATCGTTTCACATTGTAGTTCTTTGATCTGTTTATTAATAAATATCGTAAATGTACCATTTACGCTTATATTTTTCTAATTCGACGTAAACTTCGTCCGTATATCGTTCGTCGCCGAACGAGGATGAGCTGACCGACATGAGAACGATGGCATCGGCGTAGTCGTCATAGACGTCAATATCGTAAATACGATGTACTTCGATTTCAATGTCGAATGGGAAATCGGTGAAATCGTTTAAGTCATCGATGTACGGTGAATGTGGGTGATGTATTTTTTCTACTTTGTCGAAATCGAACTCGCCAACAGCATCCATATAAGTATGGATCGTCTTTTCAATTTTCTTTTCATCATTTGCAAATCCACCAGAAAAATAAGCAATAATAATACCGATAATGACGATCGCCCCGATTATAAATGGAGGCTTTTTAAAGATGGGCTGTTCCTGTTCGCCTTGTGGCGCTTGCCCTTGTTGTGTGGAAGGGACGTTTTTTGCGCTAGCAGCAACTTGTTTTTTCGCAGGGTTTTCAACTGCCGGTTCACCAGGTGTGCTTTCGATTACTGTTTCACCAGGTGTGCTTTCGATTACGGGCTCACGAGGTGTACCGTCGATTGACGATTCACCAGATACGCTTTCACTCGTCTCATTGCGCGTTTTGTTTTCCGTTGCTTCTTCATTCGCTACGCTTTCTGTTTCTTCTTCGCCTTCCGACTTTTCAGTTGGATGTTGCTCGGCCGAGCTTTCAGTTGCTTCTACTTCCGTTGTATCGCTGCTCGTTTCTTCATCGTACGCACTTTCAGTCGCCTCTTGATTGTCAGAGTCTTCAGCTACTTCCTCTTCCGCTATATGACTGGTTACAACTTCTTCTACTTTTTGTTCGTCTACTTCTTCTGTTTCTTGCGCTGCTTGTTCGACGGGATTTTCTCGTTTCGTTCCACAATTACCGCAAAATCGTTCATCGCTTTCGAACTTCGTTCCACAATTTACACATTGTTGGGGAAGCCCGCAAAATGGACAGAACGTGACGTCACCTATTTCTTTACTACAATTTCCGCATACGCTCTGCAATAAAGTCAACTCCTCATGAATTTAATATATGATGCCTATTTTACAATAAACGACACGTAATTTAAAGGTTTTCTGAACGATACAGGATACTATAAACGGATACATATTATAACAGAAACTTCTTTTATGTTAAGAAAACTTGCACTCGTCCCGTCTAGTGCATGTTAGCTAAGCGTGTGGTCTGCCTCATGCACTTCGGATAGTAAACTTGCAGCGGCCTTGTCTAGTGTATGTCAGTTGAACGTTTGCGCACGTATGAAAAGTGAATAGATCTAGTCGTGTAAACATGATGGTTTGCGTCAAACGATTTTTTACCACGGTTATGAAGTTCTCTAGGAGGAGATCTTCCGGATGATCGTCATGTTGTGTCGAATAGTCCGTTTGCTGCGACAATGGAAGTTTTCTAAAATTGGGCTGTACGATTGATGGTAGTGTTGTGTCAAATGATCCGTCTGCCGCGACAACGGATTTTTTATAACTGGGCCGTCAGAGTGATGGACATGTTATATAGAGCGATTGTTTACCGCGACTGCGACATTTATGCAATTTTGGGTGTCGTTGAAGTTTTACGTGGAAAATAATGATCCGTTAAGTGCTTGAATATATCGATTGGCGGAACGTTGAACAATGTCGTTTGCGTCGTGTGTAATGACGCGGTTAAACGCACCGTACATCGTCTTAAATGGGATTGTTCGAACGTCGTTGGCGATTTGTTTTACTTTTTTTGCCGGAAGTGGAATAAGGTTCGGATAACTGTACATAAAGCTAACCCATTGTAAGTCAGGGAGGATTTGAATAATGTCGCCGCTAAATAATGTCCCGTTATCTTTGTTCCAATGGAGGACGGTGCCGCCGGAAAAATGTCCGCCTAAACAGTGCAAAGAAACGTCTTCGGTAAGTTGTAACGTGTCGCCGGACCAAGTCTGAATGTAGTCGCTTGATTCGGCGATCCATTTTGCATCGTGTTCGTGGAGATATATCGGGGCATCGAACATGCGCGCCCACGTATTCATCGTAGAGTAATAGTGTGGATGGGAGATAGCGATTAGATCGATGCCGCCTCTTTGTTTGAGTTTTGCAATCGTCGGTGAATCTAAATACGTGATACAATCCCATAAAATATTCAGTTCTTTCGTTTGGATGTAATATGCTGTTTGACCGATCGCAAATTTCGGTGTTGTCGTGATGCTGACGATGCGTTCACTTTTTTGTTTTATGTCGTTACGCCAAATTTTTTCCGTTTGCATGTCGTTTAATGTCGTCCATTTTTGTCCCGATGGGAGGACGTATTGCCGTTCGTCGGTGCAGATCATACATTGTTCGGGTTCGTTGTTTACCGCTTCGTACTGTGTGCCACATGTCGTACAGATGAAGTTTTGCAAATGGATTCATCCTTTCTTCTAATATTCCATAAATGGATTTCGTGTCAGTTTTCGTTACTTTATTCTCCGGATGGATTTCGCATTAGTTTTCGCTACTTTATTCCCTAGATGTACTTTGCGTCAGTTTTGTTACCTTTATTGTACCGTAAAATAACGCATGTAAAAACATTGTTTTTATCGATAGGGACAGTCTTTCGTCATGGGGAGACGGGCCCTTGACAAATGCATGGAATTTATTAACATTAAATATAAGATATTCGAATTCGAGATGTATTACTTAAAGGGTAATGGTCGTGTTTTAGTTTAATTGGATGTAAGCGGAAGTAAGAACTGAAACTTGTAAGTAGCTTCTTGCTTGTCATTATAAACTAGCTATAAAAGGGCGGAGTCGTAATGCGGTGTAGTGCGGGGTGTATGTAGAATTAGAGTTTTGTTAAAGACATTTAAAATTTTCTTACGTCGCGACAGGGGGCGCATGGAATGTGCGTTTCTACGGGAGTTAATATGAGATGGAGCGCGGAATGTGAAACAGTCGTGCGCTTTTTTGCGAATCTGTATAGGATCGGGGGCGAAATGTGAAACAGTGGCGTGCTATTTCGCGAACGTGTATAGGGTGCATGAAACGCAAAATCGCTTTTTCGGAAAACTGTATAGGATCGACAGCGAAATTTGAAACACTCTTGCGCTTTTTCGCAAAACTGTATAGGGTCGGGGTCGAAATTTGAAACAGTCTTGCGTATTTTCGAAATCCTGTATAGGATCAACAGCAAAATTTGAAACACCGAAGCGCGTTTTCGCAATCCTGTTGAGGGTGAACGAAACTGTAGAAGCAAGACCGTGCAGTGGGAAACGTAAGCGACGAATTGCACGGAAATGTAGAGGTAAGACCACAAGGTGGGGAACGACAACATCTGTTTGCTTCCATACATTAAATCTTAAAAACATAAAACGATTTAAAGCTAGATAAAACTAGCTAATAATAATATATGAAGAGGGTGCTAATATGGCAACTTGGCATGTTGATCCATCGCATACGGAAGTGGGCTTTACGGTGAAACACTTACAGTTTTCTCAGGTGAGTGGGCGTTTTACGGATGTAAGTGGGAAGGTCGTTGGTGATCCGGAAGATTTAACTTCTGCGAAAGCGACGTTAGAAATTAACGCGGCGTCGGTTCATACGGGAAGTGAAGATCGTGACAAACATTTACTTGGGGATGACTTTTTCGCGGTTGATCAATATCCGACGATTACATTTACATCGAAAAAAGTGACGAAAAACGGTGACGATCGTTATACGATGACAGGGGATATTGTCATTCGTGGGATAACGAAAGAGATCGATCTGGATGTGGAGTTTCGTGGAAGAGCGATCAATCCGTTCGACAAAGATGTCGCTGCGTATGACATTCGTGGTTCGATTTCGCGAAAGGATTTCGGTATTATGTGGAATATGCCACTACCGGCTGGTGGCTTCTTGCTCGATGATGAAGTAAAGTTACATATTACGACGCAAACAGCCCGCGAGCAAGATGAAAGCTAGCATTCAAGTGATGGATGCGAACTGAATGAAAGAGAATAGTGCCATACTTTGCACGCAATTAAGATGCACGATGGCGCGTTCAAGTAATGGATGTGAGGGGGATTAGGGAATAGCGATGCTCTTATCCGCACACGAGAGTGGCATGGCCTTATGTCTGAAAGTTAGTGATAAAGTAAAGGACGACAAACATTGTCGCTCGCATATAATATAAACGTTGAGCCGTTTCCTATTTTAGTAGGAGGCGGTTTTGTTATGTATACGAGTCGTTCCTTGCATGGAGAGTGAATGTAATAATGTCGGGGTCGTTGAAGTGTTATAAAGTGGGGAATTTCATTGATGATGGGGGTGCTTCATTTCACGTCGTAAGAGGCAGGAACAGTTCATGTGTAGGGCAATATTTCATGGTATACTATGATATATACGAGTTAGAACGGGAGTGTGTTGTCATGGGTGTATGGAAACGTGGAAATGCTCCGGCAATTTGCACGCCGGTTACGGGTAAAACTGCAGCAGAAATTATGGAACAAACAGATACGTTAATTCGCTTGAAACCAGATGTGATTGAGTGGCGCGGAGATTTCTTTGAAGCAATTTACGAGACGGAAAGCGTACTTGAAATCATCAAAGAAATAAAGACGAAAACGGACATTCCACTTATGTTTACCATTCGCTCGGAGCGTGAGGGTGGTGAGCCTGTAGCGTTATCTGAGGCGGAGAAAGTGAATTTGTTAAAGGTCGTTTGTGAGCGATCAGCTGTAGATTTCATCGATTATGAAGTGTTAAGTGAAAAGGAATATGTGACAGCGATACAAAAGGTGGCGCAAAAGCATGGGAAGAAGCTCGTCTTGTCCTATCACAACTTCTCGGAAACGCCAGCGACGAAAGAGTTGTTAGCGATTGGAAAAGAGATGGATGATTACGGGGCGCATTTCGTCAAACTGGCGGTTATGCCGCAATCGAAAGAAGATGTGTATCGCTTGTTAGAATTGACGTGGCGTTTAGATAAGAAAGTGTCTGGGGCGGTTATTACGATGTCGATGGGGGAACTCGGCATTTTCAGTCGAGCGATCGGTTGGGCGTACGGTTCAGTCTTAACGTTTGCGGTTGGTGTAGAAGCTTCGGCGCCGGGGCAAGTTCCAATTGAACAGCTGCGTAAGTCGATTCAGTCGCTCCAGTCGTTATGTAAGTTTGAGTAAGATCGCGTGATGTGGAGGGCACGTGTGGCGTGCCGGATGTACGCTTTGCTTCGGTCAATTGTTTTTGATGAAAGTGTTAAACTAGTTTGTCAACCGCTCCTTGAGCGCTCCATGTTCAAGGTCTGATTCATCAATCGCGCCTGAGCGCTTCGTTTTTGAAGTCGTTGTAGTTTTCTCGGCAATTTGTATTTTGATAAGATGCGATACAGTTTTTTTATGTTTAAGTTTCGTCGATCACGTCAGTACACTCCATGTTTTGGGGCGTTGCAGTTTTTTCGGCTACGTGTCGTTTGTCGCAGCGGGTGCACGTTTTTTGAAGTTGTTGTGGTACGGACCGTTATTTTTAGCGGACGTATTGTCTTGAAAGTGTAGCAGTTTTCTCGTTTACTTCGCCGTATTTCGAGATGCGTTTTGTTTTTTCAGGTGTGTTGCAGTCCTTTTCGTTTGGGAATAGTTGTTTGTGGTCGTGCGCTTCAACATGTGGGTGGGTTGAAGTTTTACATAAAGATGTGGTGGGCGAGTGTTCTTATATAATAGAAGCTTTTGTGAAAACTTGATTGTCTTTTCTGATAGAAAGGAGAATGTTTTAGTGAAAAAAGTGACGATTCGGAGTACAGATTTGACGGTAAATCCGATTGGGCTCGGGACGAATGCGGTCGGTGGACAGAAATATTACCCTGGGATCACGGATGAGGATGGGCGACAGTTTTTACGGACGGCGCTTGATATTGGGGTCAACTTCTGGGATACGGCGTATACGTATGGGCCAAAGCGGTCGGAGGAAATTATCGGTGAGGTGCTTAAAGAGACGGGAAAGCGACACGAAGTCGTGTTAGCGACGAAAGCGGCGCACGATGATTCGAGTGGGGAAACAGTGATGAATAACCGGCCGGAGTTTTTGCGCCAAGCGGTGGAAGATAGTTTGCGGCGTTTGCAGACGGATTATATCGATCTATTTTACATTCATTTTCCGGATGAGGATACGCCAAAGGATGAAGCGGTCGGGGAGTTGTATCGTTTGAAAGAGGAAGGTAAAATTCGGGCGATTGGTGTGTCGAATTTTACGTTGGAGCAGTTGAAAGAGGCGAATAAGGACGGATATGTGAACGTCTATCAAGGGTTGTACAATTTGTTTCAACGTCAGGCAGAGGAAGAGTTGTTTCCGTACACGGTTGCACACGATATTTCGTTCGTGCCGTATTTTCCGTTTGCATCCGGATTGCTTGCGGGGAAATATACGAAAGAAACGACGTTTCCACCAGGTGACTTGCGCTTGAAACGTCCGGAATTTCAGCCGGATCAGTTTGCGGAAAATGTAGCGCGGGTGGATCGTTTGCGGGACGTTGCGGCGCGCTATAAGGCGGACATAGCGCATGTCGTGTTGCAATGGTATTTGCGTCATGAAGCGATCGACGTTGTTATTCCGGGGGCGAAGCGGAGCGAGCAAGTAGAAAGTAATGTCGCGGCTCTTCGGGTGGCGTTGTCGGAAGAAGATGTAATGGCGATTCGGGAAATTTTTTCTTAGATTATTTACGCTCGTTTGGTGATTGGAAAGATTTTCACGTAAAAGTTTTCGTTGTTGTCGCGATTGGAAAGGACTTCACGTAGAAGTTTTTCGCTATTGTGCGATTTGGGAAGTTTTTTCGTAAAACTTAGCGTTATTGTGTGAATAAAGAGAATTCCTGTAAAACTCAGCGCTGTTCTGTGAATGAAGAAATTTTTTCGCGGAAAATGTAGCGCTGTCATATGAATGAGGAATCTTCATGTAAAGCGTAGCGCCGCTGCACGATAGGGGAGTTTTTCGTCATTTTTCGTTCTCGGATGATGATTTTTGCAGCGATTAGAGGAAGCTTTCCATAATTTCATAAATAGACGAGTAGTCGTCATTTGATTTTGGTTGCGCCATACTAAATAATTGCTACAATCGTCCGAATTGCTTTGAAACTTATTTAACAGTAAAATAAAAAATGCAGGTACAATGTGCCTGCATTTTCCGCTTTTTTATGATCTTTCACGAACGGTTTTGTGCTTTGTTGTTTGTACATGGATTTTGTGCACAGCGTCTATTTATCGATCTTTGAAAAGTTTATAAAATATGTTGTTGCACGTGCTTTATTTGCTCGTGTGCATCTTGTACCATCGAATCGATCAGTTGCTGTACGGTCGGGATTGCATCGATTAAGCCCGCGACTTGTCCGGCGTTCATGTATCCTGTTTTGAAGTCGCCTTGAATGGCGCCTTGGATATGTTTATCTTCTGCGGTTAAGTCGTCGAATTCGGCAAGCGTTAAGTCGCCTGCTTTTTCCTTGTCGAGTAGCGCTTCGATATAGTCGCCTTTAATGACGCGGCGTGTGCGTCCGACAGTGCGTCCAACGATCGTCGTCGCTGTATCGCTTGAGTTCAGGACTGCAGTTTTATAATGGTTGTGAAATGGTGCTTCTTCGGTTGCGATAAAACGTGTGCCCATCTGTACGCCTTCAGCCCCGAGCATAAGAGCTGCTGCAAGTCCTCTTCCGTCACCAATGCCTCCGGCAGCAACGACAGGGGTGTCAACATTTGCGGCAATTTGTGGAATTAACGTCATCGTCGTTAGTTCTAGGTTGGAATTAATGCCAGCTGCTTCGAACCCTTCTGCAACGAGTATGTCAGCTCCAGCTTGCTCTGCTTTTTGGGCATGTTTTACGGCAGCGACGATCGTAATCACTTTAATTCCTGCTTCTTTCAACGTAGGAATGTACGGTGCAGGGTTGCCGGCAGATAAGGAAGCGACGGGAACTTTTTCATCCATGATAAGTTGCATAATGTCCTCAACGTGTTCGTTTACGTTAATTGCAACATTGACGGCAAAAGGTTTATTTGTCCGTTTTTTCGTTTCGGCAATTAGTTGTTTCACTTCATCTTTGGACATCGTGCCACATCCGATCGTTCCGAGTCCTCCTGCGTTTGACACCGCAGCGACTAATTGGGGGCTACTAATGTTTCCCATCCCGCCGAGGATAATGGGGTGTGTAATTTGCAACGTTTCTTTCACTCGATTTTTTCGCATCGCCAACTCTCCTTTGTTACAAAATAAAAGAGAACGTACGTATATTGTTATAAGCATAAGTTTAGCAAATGGTGTTTGTTTCCGCAATAATTGAGCTAGGAAGTGTTGATAAATAAATTTTTAAAACATTAATTTTTAATATTGACAGCGGAAACATTATTATGTATTATGGTTATAACGAAAAAGTTAATACACGTTAAATATACGTTATATATGATTAAGATTATATGAGGAGTGATGGAAGATGTGTAAATATACGATCGTAAACCAAGAAACTTGCATTTCATGCGGAAGTTGTGGAGCGATTGCTCCTGAAATATTTGCATATAATGAGGAGGGGCTCTCTTATTATATTGCAGACGACAACGAAGGAAACGTACCAGTAGATGAGGATTTAATTTTTGATTTAGAAGATGCTCGCGATGAGTGCCCGACAGGATCGATTAGAGTTTCGGACGAACCATTCGATGGAGATCCGGATAAGGCGGAAAGTCTCGGGAAAGGGGCATAATGTAAATGACAGAAACATACGACATTACGGTAGTTGGCGCAGGTCCCGTCGGTTTATTTACGACGTTTTATGGCGGTATGCGCGGGGCAAGTGTTCATTTAATTGACAGTATGCCTGAAGTTGGCGGCCAACTATCAGCACTATATCCTGAAAAATACATTTATGACATTGCAGGATATCCAAAAATAAAAGCTCAAGATTTAGTCGATCAACTTTATGAGCAGGCGATGACATTTTCTCCTACCATTACGTTAGGAGAATCTGTTTTGCGTGTAAATAAACTAGATGACTTACTATTTGAAGTAGAAACGACTGGCGGTACGTACAAGACGAAAAATATCATTATTACTGCTGGTGCAGGTGCGTTCCAACCGCGTCGCTTAGAAGTGGAAGATGCAGATGTGTACGAAGGGAAAAACTTGCATTACTTCATTAAAAAGTTAGATGACTTTAAAGATGAAAATGTATTAATTTGTGGAGGCGGGGATTCAGCTGTTGACTGGTCATTAGCGTTAGAACCGATCGCAAAGAGTGTGACGTTAATTCACCGTCGCGATCGTTTCCGTGCACACGAGGCGAGCTTAGATCAGTTAAAAGCGTCTTCCGTAAATATTCGTACGCCTTTTGAAGTAGGACAATTAATCGGTAACGGTGAAAAAATTGAACAAGTTGAAATTAAAGAAGTTCGTGGTGAAGCGACAGATACACTTGATATCGATAGCGTCATCGTCAACTTCGGTTTCATTACAGATCTCGGTCCATTAAAAGAGTGGGGCTTAGAAATTCACCGTAATTCGATTAGTGTAAATCAGCAGATGGAGACGAATATCGAAGGAATATATGCTTCTGGAGATATTTGTATTTATGATGGAAAACCGAAATTAATTGCAACTGGATTTGGTGAGGCAACTGTTGCTGTGAA
The DNA here is from genome assembly GCA_035303165.1 of Pseudogracilibacillus sp. Taxonomy (GTDB): domain Bacteria; phylum Bacillota; class Bacilli; order Bacillales; family Amphibacillaceae; genus Pseudogracilibacillus. The sequence goes on along the minus strand of DATGRY010000048.1, from coordinate 888 downwards.
TCAAGCGAAGTTGCGTATTGATCCGAAAGCACGTGTTACGGTGCATAGTACTCATTTATTTGAACAAAAGGAACAACAGGCACAAAAGCAGTCGTAAGTCGTAAGTTTGTCGCGATGCGACGGACATGCAAGCTGGGCTCGTTACGCGTTTGTTAGAAGCGTACGAGTTTATAGACCGACGGCTTAGAAGGCCGTTGCTCGCCTGAAGTGTTATGACGCAAAAAACTTTATATTTCAAACAAGCGGGTTGAACGGATAAAAATCGGTTCGATCCGTTTTTTTATTGTTTTTGTAGGTGGGATTTCTTCGATTGAACAGAAACGCTGCCGTTTTGCTTACGTATTGTTTATACGTAAGCACGGATGCGACATTGTAAGGTAATATTTGTGCGGATGATTTATGTGCTATTTTATGGAGACTCCGTGAGTGCTATGATGTTGTTGATTCATCATTTCCACCCTTGCGTTAAAGTTGGTAATGTAAAAAGTTCGTAATAAAAAGCTTACGTTTCCATTGGTTGAAAGCTGTCTAAGAACAAAACTTGCACTGGCTTCGCGTAAAAGCGCGGTTATGTTTCTCATTTCGCGGTGGACCCTATACAGTTTTGGGAAAAGTCGCTTTCGTGTTTCATACTCTCGGCGGTTCTGAAACAGTTTTGGGAAAACTCACTTTCGTGTTTCATATTCTTGGCGGTTTTGAAACAGTTTTGGGAAAAATCGCTTTAGTGTTTCATACTCTCGGCGGTTCTGAAACAGCTTTGGGAAAAATCGCTTTAGTGTTTCATTTTTCGTGGTGAATCCTATACAGCTTTACCAAAAATCACTTTAGTATCATTTTTTGCAGTTTTTCCTTCTTGGCACGTAACGATAGTATGCTTGTTGAAATAAG
>DATGRY010000047.1:0-3776 GCA_035303165.1 Pseudogracilibacillus sp. | reverse complement strand
TGTGTTAACGTCGAATGGTGCGACGGCAGGGGATATAGGTTACATAAATGAGGCAGGTCTTTTATGTATCGTCGGGAGGAAAAACAATATGATTATTCGCGGTGGGCAAAATGTTTATCCCGAAGAAGTTGAGGCGTTATTAAAAGAATTCCCATTTGTCGAGGATGCAGTCGTCGTTGGGAATGATGATGCGTATTGGGGCGAACAAATTATCGCTCTCGTTCAATGGAGCGTAGCAGTACGAGACGAACGTCATTATGTATCGCAGTTACGAAGGCACTGTCGCAAATATTTAGCGACCTATAAACGCCCACATACGTATGTCACTGTTGCTAAATTCCCATATACAACGTCGGGGAAAATTGATCGAGAAAAGGCTCGTACATTAATTGGAAGTGAAAACTATGAATATACCAGTAATCGTTAAAGCAAAGCGGACTGTAATTGGTAAAGTGGGCGGTATCTTAAAAAATGTAGCACCTGAACGGTTAGCGTCACTTGTCATCGAAGACCTATTAAACGAAACGGGTGTACGTGGATGTGACATAGATGAAGTCATTTTAGGAAACGCCATTGGCCCCGGTGGGAATATCGCTCGAGTAGCAGCGTTAAGTGCAAAACTACCGCAAGAAGTTCCAGCCGTTACGATTGATCGCCAATGTGGATCAGGTTTAGAGGCAATCAATATTGCATGTCGATTCATCCAAGCTGGGGCAGGGGATATATATATTGCCGGTGGTGTAGAAAGCAGTAGCCTTGCACCGTGGAAAGTGGCAAAACCGTCCTCACTTTACGATATGCCAACATTTTATAGTCGAGCGCAGCTTGCACCAGATTTTATCGGTGACCCTGACATGGGTGTTGCCGCTGAAAATGTCGCTAAACAATATAATATCTCTCGGGAAGCGCAAGATAAATTTGCTTTAGCGAGTCATCGAAAAGCGATTGAAGCACAACGTGCGCGGTTGTTTACAGAAGAAGTAGTACCTGTAAATGGGCGGGTAGAGGACGAAGGTCCGCGAGAAAAATTGTCGCTTAAAACATTAACTAGAATGCCGCCTTTGTATGCTACTGATGGAACAGTTACGGCCGGGAATACGTGTGCCATTAATGATGGTGCGGCGGTAGCACTCGTCATGTCTGAACGCGTATGTCGTAAGCTTGGCCTTACACCGCAGATGAAATATGTAGATTCCGTCACAGTCGGTGTCGATCCGAATCTTTTAGGCATTGGTCCTGCTTATGCCGTGCGCCGGCTATTACAACGAACGAAGCGTGCAGTTTCTGACATCGATTTGTATGAATGTAATGAAGCGTTCGCGTCGCAAGTGATCGCATCTGTTCGAATGCTTGGTATTCCAAAGAAACGATTAAATATTTTTGGTGGTGCTCTTGCATTTGGACACCCGTACGGCGCATCCGGAGCAATTCTCGTTGCAAGGCTCTGTACCGCGTTAGATAAAACGAAAGCGTCAGCGTGTATTGCAACGTTAGGTATTGGCGGCGGTTTAGGAATTGCAACTTTATTTGAAAGGTATGAAACGAATGATTGATCAACGTTGGGTAGGAAAACGAACTGAAAGATCATTTTTTACTATTTCACGGGAGGAAATTCGTGCGTATTGTGCCGTAATTGGGGAGAAAAATCCAATCTATTTACACGTAGAGACCGCTCATCTTAACGGGTATGAAGACGTTTTAATACCACCGACTTATCCATCTTTATTTTGGCAAAAAGTGACGATTCCATGGATAGAACAAGATGCTTTATTGCTCCAACGGGAGCAAAGCTTTTCGTATCAGAAAGCCTTAATCGCGAATAAACAATATGGATGTGAAATCGTTCTACGAAAAATTAGGAATCATGGAGCGAAACAATATGTTGTTCACGACTTGTTCGTTACTAACGCCGAAACAACCGTATTAACGAGTACGATTACGTTCGTCGTCTTGTAAATTGCAAAAAGGAAGTGATGTCATGGCAAACATAACGTTCCAATGTACAGAGGAATTAATTGAGCGTTATTGTGACATATCCGGTGATCGAAATCCAGTTCATTTATCGGAAGAAAAAGCAGCTAAGGCGGGATTACCGGCGAAAATAGCGCACGGAATGTTATCGATGGCAATCGGTGCTACAATCTTATCACCGTACATTCCACAAGATGGGTTCATCACAGATTACCGTGTGAAATTTTTTGCACCTCTCTTTGTAAACGATACATTAATGATCGAATGCTCGATAGTAAATGAAACGTGCAGTGGGAAACAATATCGTATTGTCGGCATAAACGAACGAGAAGAGCGTATTTTTAAGGGAACGATTGAGTTGTCAACAGCTCTTACGTAAATGATACATATTGCGCCAAAAACTTTTTGTCTAAACCGTTCTCTGCTCGTCCGTGTTGACTTCTGAATAAAGTTTTGTAAAAAATTGACCTTGTTTTTTAAAAAACCATATGTAAGCAGTGAACAGTGTCGTCCGTAAAGTTTGAATATATCGGTCACCATTTTTAAGCAAATAGATTTTATTTACGAGGACCATAGTTAAATGTGTGTCAAAGTTGAATGCAGTCATATGCATAGACTAGGGACGTACATGTAGTGCGACTTATTAGCAAATCTTTTTTAAAAAATGCAAAATATTTTCTGTAACGGTAGGCGGATGTTAAATTTAGAGAAATATAAAGGAAAGAGAAAAGTATACTAGCGCAAATGTTAAAAACATAGAAGAACGGAGTTTCGTACAAAAGAAACTCCGTTTATATTTAACTGAGCATCGTCTTAGCTTCGACGAATGTGTACATTGCGATTACTAGTTAGGAACGATAAACTGTTTCGCTTTCAATGAATATATGGCACGGCATGGCGTAATAAATACGACTATTTCTATAAATGTTATGCATACTTCCCACATTGCTTTCTATCTTTTTCGTAAGCTAATAACTAATTTTATCGTACGATTTGTTGTTCACTTCACTCACAAAATATTAATTGATAACGAACATTTTCATGAACGGTTTGATCGTTTTCCACGTTACTTTTAATAATCCGTTGTTACAAGTACGTGTAGGAGATGCGTTACATTTAAAATAATGTCGTTTTATAGTGGTGCGCCGATACTTATATCGCATGTAGTAATTTTTCAAACAAAATTATGCTTTAGGCCTATATTGTATGGAAAATACGAGTCTATTATACTTAATCCATAGTTAGAAAATAGTAGCGAATATATAAATGGCACCTTTTATATAGAAATGTACCTAGTTTTCTAGGAATATATACAAAACTGGCTAGATTATTTTGAAAAGACTATTTATATGAGAATATACCATGATATTTTGTATGACAGTTTTTATAAACGAACAATGCAATATTATACAAAACTGAAACGTACGATCGAAACGTAACAGGAGGTTCAGATGGATAATAGAACAACACTTATGTACGGTGCATTATTACATGACATTGGGAAAATTATTACACGAAGTAACGAAGGAGCGGCCTCGCATCAAACAGCAGGAAAGCAGTTTTTACAACAGCTTCCTCCTTTTAACGATGAGCAATTTTTGCAGCTCGTTGCCTATCATGACTTAGAACAAATTGAAAAAAGTAAGTTATCTAACAAATATCCTTTCCTATTTGCTTCCTCTAGCAAACGATATTGCCCGTGGGATCGATCGCAAGCACTCTCGCGATAAGGAAGATTTACCGCTATCGGAAAACGGTGCGAATGAATCGTTACATAGTATTTTTAATATTATTTCTTCAGAAAG
>DATGRY010000046.1:0-24265 GCA_035303165.1 Pseudogracilibacillus sp. | reverse complement strand
GAAAAATCTCTTTTCCTCACATACATTGTTGGAAAAGAGACTTATATTCATAACAGAACAATTTTACTACGAATTGCTTTTTCATCCTTAATAATGATTCCTCGTTTATTCATCGCTACAAGTCCATCTTCATCCCATTTTTTTAAAATTTTCCATATCGTTACTCGCGACTTACCGATATAATTTGAAATCTCGGTCTGTGTTAAGTTTATTTTACCATCTCTTTTTTTATTTCGTAGAACGATCAAAAAGTGCGCTACTTGTACTTCAGCTGGGGCATTTAATACTGCGTGTATGTTTGCTAAAAATCGAATTTTTTGTATGAAAGAGTTACTAAATTCAATTGAAATTTGCGGATTAATTTCCGCTAGTTTGTTAAAGGTATCCTTTGAAAAATAGTATAACGTACTATTTTTCATCATCGTCGTTGTCGTAAAAGATGGTGTTCCATAAATCATTTGTTCCCCAATTAATGATCCGGGAAAAACGATGTCGATCATTCGTTCAAATCCATCACTACGTAATATCGTTACAGCCACTTTCCCGTCTTCTAAATAATAAAATCCATCCATGTTACTTCCTTGACGAAATAAAATTTCATTTTTCTTATACATCTTTTTAACTCCATAATCAATGTATAGTGACCAATCAATCATCGGAACGTCACCCTATCCTTGACATGACGTCGTTTATATATAGGAAGTTACATATTACTAATCTTTTTTAACTGTATAAAATCAAGTATGTGAATTTCTTGATTGTGAATTCGAATCAGATGATCCTGCCATTTTTTAACGATATTGTAAATAGTCGTTCGATTTAATGTCGTATATTTACACAAATCTTTTTGCATCATTGGAAACGGATTTTGTCCCATTTTTTCTTGTAATTCTATTAGTGCAGTTGCTAATATCGTCTCCGATGGTAACGATTGAATAACGAGCCGTTTAGAAAGCAATTTCAGTTTTTCCCTTAAGCCGTTGTAAATGAACATTCTAAACTCGTGATCTGATTCGATCAACTTTCTCGCTTTATGAACGGACAGACTGTAAACTACACTATTTTCGTATGCTTCCGCAGTTGAGAAATATGTAGTTCCGTTAGCAGCCTGTTCACCAAAGATATTATTTGGACTGACTATATCAATAATTGCTTCCCCACCCCGTTGATCAACACATGAAATTTTCACTAGACCTTTCACGAGAAAATAAAATGTATCTTGACACACTTCATCCTGTCTGTAAATACACTCACCTTTTCTGTAAAACTTTCGCTCGCCGGTATTTAAAATCTTGTCCAAACAATTGTTTTTTATCGCTAATATCATGTGTTGTACCTCCTAAAGTAATCTTTAGTAGACAAAACAACGATCAGGTGGGACTTAATTAATGTATATGATTGGATAAGGTAGATTATTGATGCAATATTTAATTATTTAACTTTCATTAATTACTTGTCATATTCGGAATCCATAAAACGATATCCTCCCAATACGTAATGATCAGAAGCAGAACGATAGATACGACTAAAAATGGTAAAATTGCTTTTACGAGTCGTTCAATACTAATTTCTGCTATCGATGAGACGATAAATAAACCTGTTCCTACTGGTGGTGTCAATAATCCGATCGTTAAGTTAATCGTTATAATAACTCCAAAATGAACCGGATCAACCCCATACGTAACGAGTAACGGGCTTAATACTGGAACTAAAATAATAAGCGCTGCAATCCCATCAAGCACCGTACCAAGTAATAACAATAAGATGTTTACTAGTAATAAAAAGACAATCGGATTTTCCGATAAAGATAACATGCTACTCGCTAACGTTTGTGGTATTTGTTCGTAAGCAATAATAAAACCGAATACGTTTGCAGTTACGATTAAAAAGGTAATCGTCGCTGTATTTACGACAGTGTTTTTCAAAATGGTTGGAATGTTTTTCGCTTTTAATTGACGATAACTAAAACCAATAATGATCGCGATGATACAAGCGACTGCAGCTGATTCTGTCGGCGTAAACATTCCGCTTAAAATACCGTAAATGATAATAAACGGAATAAGTAATGCAGGTATTACCGATAGGAAGTTTTGAAAAATATCTTTGAGCGTCGCTCTTTCACTTTTCGGAAAGTTATATTTATGATTCATAAACCCGATGACGATTAAAAATCCGATACCGATGAACACACCTGGAATAATTCCGGCTAAAAACAGTTTCCCAATCGATGCCCCTGTTAATGTACCGTATATAATGAACAACATACTCGGTGGGATAACTGGTGCTACAATCGATGAAGCAAGCGTCAACGCTGAAGAAAAATCACGATCATATCCTTCTTTCTCCATTTCCGGGACCATTACTTTACTCATCATCGCAGCTTGTGCATTGGCTGAACCTAAAATAGATGCGAGAAACATATTCGCAATAATGGCAACGTATGTCAAACCGCCGCGAAAATGACCAATAAGCACACGTGCAAAGGAGACGAGTCGTGTCGTAATACCACCAAAGTTCATTAACTCTCCAGCTAACATGAAGAGAGGAATAGCTAATAAACCGAAATTATCGACTCCCGAAAACATTTTTTGTGGTACAGACGTAAGTAATGTCATATCGCCAACGATGAATAAGTAAGCGATCGCCGTTATAGCTAACACTAATGAAATTGGTATGCCGACTAGTAGTAATATAATAAAAATAATAATTGTTAAAAACATTTCCAACGTTATACGGACCCCCTTCCGCGTCGCCACTGTTTTATATAATCAATGAAATGTCCTAATAAATGAATAAAAGCAAACGTTAGTCCAATTGGAACGGACGAGTAAGGAATCCACATTGGTATGCGCATTGAACTAGATTTTGTATCTGTTAATGAAAAAATCCAATCGTAACTAATATAAATAAATACAGCCAAAGCAATAAGAATAACGATATACGTTGCGATTTTCATTTTTATTTGATTCCATTCGTTAAACCGATCGATAATAAATGAAATCGCTGCTTGAGAATGGTACTTTAATCCAAGACTTCCCCCGAGAAACGTAATCCAAGCCATCATAAAAATACTTGCTTCATTCGCCCAATATAACGGTGCGTTTAAAAAATAACGAAATAAAACGGACGTAAATAATATACATGTAATTGCCGCCATCATGATAGTAGAACAAATAATTTCTATTCGTTCGATAAAGTCACTTACTCTTTTCATTGCTGGACCTCCTCTTACGATGAAAAGTGGAGATGAGGTAAAGATCACGTTATGATCATTACCTCATTCTCGATACATGATTATTTTCTGAATTCTTCAATAAACTGATCGATTAATGGATCCATTGCACGGTATTTTTCATCAAATTCTTCTACATAAGAGTCGAATAAAGATGCATCCATGTCGTACAATTCCATTCCTCTCTCCGTTAAAATATCGATAAATTCTTCTTCTTGGCCCGCACGTTTCATCGTACCGTATTCTGATGCAGCCGCCATCGCTTCACGAACAATTTCTTGATCCTCTTCTGTCATACTGTCGTACAAGTCTTTATTAATGATCATGACAGATGGCCAAACCATATGGTTCGTCATTGCTCCATAACCTGTTACTTCGTTAAAGTTTGACGTGACAGCAGCATCAAGGTCCATCTCCATTCCATCGATTACACCTGTTTCAGCAGACTGATAAACGTCCGGTAGTGAAATGGATTCTGGACTAGCCCCGAGTAGACGATACCAATCTTCCAATGCCGGACTCGGAGTTACACGTAAAACTAATCCTTGTATTTCTTCTGGTGAGTTAATTTTTTCACGGAACATCATCGTTCGATGTCCGGAGAAAAAGTAGTCTAACGCTTTTAATCCGTGATCATCGAGTGTTGCTAAAATTTCTTTTGCTAAATCTGATTCACTCGCTTCAAGTGCTTCTTCATACGAGTCGAACATAAACGGAGCGAACCATGCACTAAATGCGTCTGATTTCGACGTTAAAAAAGCATTCGTTATGAAACCAAAGTCTAACGATCCCGTTTCAAGCTGTTGCACCATGTCGGCATCACTACCAAGTTGTCCACCAGGATAAAGTTCCATCGTCATCCGACCACCGGAACGTTCCTCTAATTCTTCTGCTAACTTTTCTGCCGTTTCATTCCAAATATGATCAGGTGGTGCAATATGTCCAAGTTTAAATTCATACGTTTCTCCATCAGCATCTGCTTCCGCCTCATCTTCCGTTGTTTCTGTCGTCGCTTCATCACTCTCTGTTTCATCCGTGCTACTCGTTTCGGTACTTTCTCCCGAACATGCAGCAAGCAATAATACGATTAATAACAACATGAATGATAGATGTTTACGTATAAAATTCATTCGTGTTCTCCCCTTTTTATTTTTATTTATTTATGATTGATTAACCTCGATATAACCTAATTCTCTTGAAACTGACCGACCCGTGTTTAATATGCTCGACACTAATTGTCTTTTATTAATGTTTTCCATGTAATGGATCGGTCCTACTAAGTTAACCGCAGCAATCGTTTCACCGGAATACGATTTTATCGGTGCTGCAACTGCATATGTTTGCGTATCATTTTCATTAATACTAACGGAATATCCTCTTTCACGAACTATTTGTAGCTCTCTTTTCAACTCATTCACTTCTGTAATTGTATTCGGTCCTTGTTTAGATAAGCCACGCGAAATTGTTTCTTGCAGATAGGATCGATTAAAAGCTAATAATACTTTTCCAGTACTTGTACTATGTGCGGGCTTTCTGTCCCCTAAAAATGTCGGTACCAAGTCAGCATCTTTCGATGAAATACGTAAAACGAAGATTACATCTCCGCGATCGTACATGCCAATATAGACGGTGCCACGGAATCGTTCTGTTAAATCTTTTACGATTGGTAACGCTTTGTTGTAAATGTCGTGTTGAAACATGACACTATTGTTCCACGACATAATTTTCCATCCTAAACGGTACTTTCGATTGCCGTCTTTCATTAAAACACCTTCGTTACACAACGTCTTTAATATGTGGTGCGTCGTACTTCTGCTTAAATTTAATTTATCAGCAATTTCCGCATTCCCTAAAATTGGCTCATCTACTGTAAAGCAACTAATAACTTCACAAGCTCTACGCACAGATCCTATCATTTGAATTTCCTCCTTAACATTGCAAGAAAAATTCTATTAAAAAAGACTACATGGCAAGTTCATTTTGACCGCTTTAAACACCCCCTTCTTAAAACGTATGTTCATTTTATACAATTATTTTTATTTTTTGATTTTTCCCTTTATTCCAATAATTAATTGAACAAAGATAAGCACAATGGGAACGATCATACTAAAAGAAACGTATAGCCAACCGGTAGGGAAATTATTCGTCTTGTCAAGAGCGTAACCGAAAATAGGTGGTAAACAGACGGCTCCTAATGAAGCGACAGTAATTGAAAATCCTGTTGCTATTCCAGCATGCTTCTTCGATGTTACTTCCGTTGTTGCATTCATCCAAATTCCGTTAAAACCGTTAGAGCCTATACCGAATAGAAATATAGTAAGAGCAAGTGCAATAAAAGGTGTATCATTCGGCAATAAGGCAACGATTAGAGCCATCGTAAAGACGAGTATGCAAATAAGAAACATAACGATTAACCGATTGCCACGGAAAATGATATCGCTTACAATTCCCCATAAAATACGACCGACTGATCCGCCAACTTCCGCAATGACTAGTAAGAGTCCAGCGGTAACGAGCGATAGTTGTATGTACTGTAACGCGTAAATTACGATAAATGTATTTAAGATCATTTGCACACCGCTTAATACAAATGCCGTTGCTGTTATTGTTAGTAATAAGCTTTTTGTCCATAGGTGTTTTATGTTAAGAAAAGATACATTGTTTTCTTTATTTTTCTGGGGAGTTTTTACTTGTCTTTCTTTATAGCGGACAGTCAGCAAGCTACAAACGATGACGAATATTGTCGCTACGATTATATACGTTACTTGCCAGCCGATTTCATTTCCAAGAGGTAGTAAACATATTGCGGCAATTGCTGAACCGAGTGTGACACTCATTTGTTTAATTCCCATCGCCGTGCCGCGCTTTGTGACAGGAAACCAATCGATAATTGCTCGATTAGTCGTCGGATGTGAAGACCCGTAAGCAAAGCCTGCAATGATGATCCAAACTAAGATGAGTGTTAGAGAAGTTGATATTGCCAAGAGGTAAAAGGCGCTAGTTAACACCGAAATAATTAGCATTAACATCTTACGGGTTCCAATTTTATCTGATAAATAACCGGCAGGCATCGAAATACATGCTTGTCCTAAAAAAAGCGCAGCTGGGAAATAACCTATTTCTACACTCGTAAGTTGCATATCTTTTCCGATTACCGCGGCCATCGGTGCTACACTGCGAGCAATACAGGCGATACTAAATTGTAAAATAAATATATAGCCGAGCATTACCCAACGACTGTTATTCGAATGTTTCATTGCTATGATTCGACTTTTCATTTTCTATTCCTCGTTGACAAACATTCTACCATAACAACGAGGATGTTTTACCATGAAATTTCATATGGTGAAACAATTTTAACATTTTTAATAATATTTTACACTTTTTATTTAAAAAACTGTTAACACTAGGAGAATTATCATAAAAAGAGTCTAGATCTATTGTATGATAGGGAGATATAAATAGTAGGCAATCATTGCTTTTGCGTTAGCATATTTCTTACTATCATTTTCATTATTTAATTAAAAAAACTTGCCAGTCTATTATCATCCAGACTGACAAGTTCATGTAGCATCGTTATTTACTTAATTCTTTTTCACGGGCAAGTCTTGCACCGACATCCAAAATCATATCTTCTTGTCCACCGACTACTTTCATTTCACCGAGTTCAATTAAAATATCACGAGGATCAAGTCCGAATCGTTCCGCCGCACGTTCCGCATGAAGTAAGAAACTTGAATATACTCCCGCGTAACCGAGTACGAGACTGCCTTTCGTAATTTCTTGTGTACCTTGAATAAGTGGACCGACGATATCTTCTGCTAAATCCATCATTTTATAAATATCAATACCGACGTCGATTCCCATTCGATCGAGGACAGATAATAATACTTCTGTTTGCGTATTTCCTGCCCCTGCACCGAGACAACGAACGCTTCCATCAATCCGTGTTGCGCCTTCTTCGATCGCCACGAGTGTGTTTGCAACGGCGACTGACAAGTTATTATGTGCGTGGAAACCGACCTCGATGTCTAAGTTATCTTTTAATGCGCGAACTCGTTTACGAACATCTTCTGGTAACATCGCACCAGCTGAGTCTGTAACGTATACTGCTTCAGCTCCGTAACTTTCCATTAACTTCGCCTGTTCAACGAGTTTATATTCGGGTACAGAATGAGCCATCATTAGAAAGCCGAGTGTTTCCATCCCAAGTTCACGAGCAAAACTAATATGTTGTGCAGAAACATCCGCCTCTGTGCAATGTGTCGCAACGCGCACAAGTTTTGCTCCTAATTTATGTGCCTCTTCTAAATCGTGAATCGTTCCGATTCCTGGTAGTAATAAAACGGCGATTTTTGAGTTTTTCGCTTCATCGACTGCCGCTTCTATTAATTTTAATTCGTCGACGTGTGAACGACCGTACTGGAGGGTCGATCCACCGAGTCCGTCTCCATGACTTACTTCGATATAATGCATTCCGGCATCATCTAATGCCCGAGTCACATCGCGAACTTGTTGTTCTGTGAAAGAGTGGCTTACTGCGTGGCTTCCATCACGTAAACAAACTTCTGTAATTTTAATATCGTCTCTTTTTTGTTTTCCCATTATGAATCCCCTTTCTCTTTTACAAGGAGCCTACTTTTAATTTTCGAGCGAAATCTTCGCCAACTTTTGCTGCTGCTGCTGTCATAATATCTAAATTACCTGCATATTCCGGGAAGTAGTCTGCTGCACCTTCTACCTCAACGAAAATAGAAACTAAGTTTTCATCGAAGAGTGGTTCTTGTTTTAAGCGATAACCTGGCACGTATTCTTGTACTTTTTCAATCATATTATGAATTGCTTCTGTAATTTTTGCCTCATCCATATGTTTTACTTCACAATAAATTGTATCTTGCATCATAATTGGTGGTTCCGCAGGATTTAAAATAATAATCGCCTTTCCTTTATCTGCCCCACCGACAATTTCAATTCCGCGCCGGGTCGTAATCGTAAATTCATCGATATTTGCACGAGTTCCCGGTCCAGCACTTAAACTAGAAATCGTCGCCACAATTTCCGCATAAGAAACATCCGCTACTTCGTTAACAGCATAAATAAGTGGAATCGTTGCCTGTCCACCACACGTAATCATATTGACGTTATCTAGTTTTTCGTCTGTCTCATCAACTGGTACTGCTGGACTATAAAACGGTCCGATCGCTGCTGGTGTTAAATCAATTGCGAATTTTCCTAATTCTTTTAACACTTTTGCATGTTCAATATGCGCGCGTGCACTCGTTGCATCGAAGAAAATTTCCGCCATATCCGGATTTTCTTTGACCGCATCAATTCCGTTGGAATATGCTGCATATCCTCTTTCTTTTGCGCGCTTTAATCCGTCGGAGTCAGGGTCGATTCCGATCATCGCTGAAACTTCAATTGTTTCACTTCTTTCGAGCTTATACATTAGGTCTGTCCCTATGTTTCCGCTTCCAATAATCGCTGCCTTCACTTTTGACATAGCTCTTTCCCCTTTCTTATTAAACAAATAAATAGAGTTATAGACAAACTCATTTCTTTCCTACGATAGGAAAGTATAAGTTAAACAACTCTTTCTAAAAATCGTTCCTACTACTTACTGCTTGATTTCTATGAGTGATATTTCTTTGTCATAGAAATAAGTCAATTTAGTGAAAATTTTAAACGATTTAGCCGAAAACGTCAACCATTCAGTTTCTCTATGTGAAACAGGATGGATATTTTTTGCTCTTAGATAAACAAAAAGCAGAGAGTGAATGTATTCATCCTTATTCTCTCTGCTTTCATTTATTTTCAACATTATTCGCGGACGTATGCGGCAAACTTTTCTTTTATATGTTCGACGATTTTAGCAAATGCTTCATCTACTTCTTCATCTGTTAACGTTTTATCTTGTGCTTGGAATGAGACATTAAATGCAAGGGACTTTTCTTCTTCTTGGAGCGGTTCACCTTTATAGACGTCAAACACTTCGACGTATCGGACGAGTGGCTTACCGAGTCGTTTCATTTCGTCCCGAATATCTCCTGCCAAAACGTCCTCTTTCACGACGAACGCAATATCTCGTATGTTAGCCGGATGACGTGAGACAGGGTCGTATGAATGATCTTTTGCAGCACGTTCTATTAAAAATTGCGCGTTTAAATCAAACACGTACGTATCTTTTAAATCTAAATCCTTCGCATAGGCTGGATGTATTTGCCCGATAAAACCGATTACTTCCCCGTTTACTTCGACCGTTGCACAACGTCCAGGATGCATACCGTCTACTTGTACTTTCGTAAACGTCGGTTCAAGTTGGATATAACGAATGAGGCTTTCGACGATTCCTTTTATGACGTAAAAATCGACTTGTTTCACTTCTTGTTGCCACGGATGATCCACCCACGTTCCTGTGATCGCACCTGCAACACGGCGTCGTTCTTCAGGTTGTTTCGTTATCACTTCGGATTTATTTAAAAAGACGGAACCGACTTCGTATAGAGCGACACTCGTTTGCTTTCGCGCAACGTTATACGACAGACGGTTTAATAATTCCGGCAATAAACTGAGACGTAAATATTGATGGTCTTCACTCATCGGCATCGCTAATTTTACCGGTTGTAGCGTACCGTCCATATCCGGACTAATGAGCGATGTCGCCTGTTTTTTATTCACGAGTGAATACGTAATCGCTTCTGCAAGCCCAGCACTTTGTAAAAAGTTCTTCATCCGGCGTACAATGAACTGTTCCCGCGTCAACCCACCAGGTTGAGACGCGTTATGTGGCAACGTATACGGTAAATGATCGTAACCGTAAATGCGGGCGATCTCCTCCACGACATCTTCAAAAATCGTTACATCACCACGTCGAGTCGGCACTCGAATCGTTATATGATCGCCATTACTTTCTGCTTTGAAACGAAGTTTTCGTAAAATATCTTCCATTTCAGTTACTGAAATGTCTGTTCCGAGTCGTTTATTTACTTTAGAAGCTTGCACAGTAAGTACTTTTTCTTCAATCGTTAACTGATCGAATTCGACTGCTTCACCAACGACTGTTCCGTTTGCATATGTAACGAGCAATTCACACGCACGAAGACCTGCTTCTTTTACGCGTTCTGGTGCAACACCTTTTTCAAATCGCGTACTTGCATCACTACGTAATCCCGTTTCGTTTACTGCTTTTCGCACTGTTTGTGGATCAAAATATGCCGCTTCAATAAGGACATTTTTCGTTTCATCTGTCACTTCTGTATTCGCACCACCCATGACTCCTGCAAGTGCGATTCCCTCTTTTCCGTTCGTAATGAGCAAGTTTTCATCGGTAAGTGTTCGTTCTTGATCGTCTAACGTGATAATTGTTTCTCCGTTTGTAGCGCGTCGTACGACGATTTCCTTTGATCCGAGGACGTCGTAGTCAAACGCATGTAGCGGTTGACCATATTCTAATAAAACGTAGTTCGTAATATCGACGACATTGTTGATCGGGCGAACGCCTGCAGCTAATAAATAGTTTTGCATCCATATCGGTGCTTGCTTTATTTCAACGTCCTTTACGATAAATGCGCCATAATACGGACATAGATCCGCATCTTCGGAATGAACGGAAATATAGTTTTTCGCATTTTCTCCGCTCGGTGTAATCTTTGGTTCCGGTAGTGAAATATCTTTGTCTAAAATAGCTGCTACTTCATATGCGACACCAATCATACTTAATGCATCGGCACGGTTTGGCGTTAAGTCAAACTCTAAAATAACGTCGTCTAAATTAAGTAGTTCGGTAACGTCTTCTCCGACGACCGCATCTTCTTGTAAAACAACAATTCCGTCAGCAAACTGTGCTGGGATGAAACGTTCTCCTACACCTAACTCTTGTAACGAACAGATCATACCATTCGATTCGACACCGCGAAGTTTTACTTTTTTAATTTTAAAGTTCCCTGGTAAAACTGCACCTGGCTTAGCAACGACGACCTTTTGTCCTTGGGCAACGTTCGGAGCCCCACAAATGATTTGTAAAACTTCATCACCTACATCGACTTGGCACAACTTTAATTTATCTGCATTCGGATGTTGTTCACATTCCTTTACGTAACCGACGACGACATGTTCACTTTTTTCAGTCGTTACATATTCGATCCCATCGACTTCGATTCCTGCACGCGTTATTTTTTCCGCTAACTCTTCTGGTGTTTCTGAATCGATATTAACATATTGTTTTAACCAATTTAATGATACTAACAACGTAATTCCTCCTTTTTACGCACGATGAAATTGTTTTAAGAAGCGAATGTCATTCGTATAGAAGTGTCTAATGTCATCGACACCGTATTTCAACATGGCAATTCGGTCTGGTCCCATGCCGAAGGCAAACCCTGTATATACGTTCGAATCGTAACCGCCCATTTCAAGGACGCGTGGATGAACCATTCCCGCACCTAAAATTTCAATCCAACCTGTTTGTTTACAAATGGAACAACCATCTCCTCCACAACCCATACACGATATGTCCATTTCGACAGACGGTTCTGTAAATGGGAAGAAACTCGGACGGAAGCGAGTTTTGCGATCTTTTCCGAATATTTCTTTTGCAAATAGATCGAGTGTTCCTTTTAAATCGCTAAGACGAACATTTTTGTCGACGTAAAGCCCTTCGATTTGTGTAAATTGATGACTATGTGTCGCATCGTCACTGTCACGGCGGTACACTTTCCCTGGACAAATCATACGGATTGGTTTTTCGCCTTTTAATGCTTCCATCGTCCGCGCCTGTACAGGTGATGTATGTGTACGAAGTAGCAATTCATTCGTAATATAAAATGAATCTTGCATGTCGCGCGCTGGATGCCCTTTCGGTAAATTTAATGCCTCGAAGTTATAGTAGTCTGTTTCTACCTCCGGGCCTTCTTTTATTTCATACCCGAGTCCGATAAAAATATCTTCAATTTCTTCGATAATCGACGTAAGAATGTGCGAACCCGCTGTATGTACGGGACGTCCCGGTAGAGTGACGTCGATCGTTTCTTGTTCTAACCGTTTCTCCAATTCCTCGCGCTCTAATATTGCTTTTTTCTCATCGATCGCCTGTTGAATCGTTTGTCGTACTTTGTTTGCGAGCTCTCCGATAATTGGACGTTCTTCTTTTGATAACTTTCCCATCCCCCGGAGAACTTTCGTAATCGAACCGTTACGGCCTAAATAAGCAACTTGAACATCTTGCACTTCTTTAACGTGCGCTACTTTTGACACTTGTTGCAAAGCTTTTTTTTCGAGTGTTTGCAATTGTTCTTTCATCTTTTTCCCTCCACAAAAGTTTCATTAACATAAAAAAATCCCCCTCCCTAAAAAGGGACGAGGCTTGCGTCGCGGTACCACCCTTGTTGATATCGATTAAGATATCCAACTTTTTCATCGATAATGGAATGTCTTCCAGAACACGTTGCTACCCGTGTCAGCTCATGGAGTGAATCGTAACGAACGTAACGAGCGAAGTGCTTTCAGTCTAGGGCACTTCGTCCCTTGTCTCGTACGGAGAACAATCGTTACTTTGCTCCGTCATCGCTTTTCATATATGAATTTACTCATAAGTATAACGAACAATTTTCTTTTCGACAACTATTTTCTCATTCCGTATAAAAGAATGCCTGTTGCGATACTTACATTTAACGATTCTGCTTTACCGTAAATAGGAATCGTCACCCGTTCATCCGCTTTCTTTAAGAGTGACGGGGCGATGCCTGTCCCTTCGTTGCCGACGATTAATGCCATTTTTTGCGTTCGAGTGACGTCGTAAAAATTACGTGCCCGTTCAAGAGCACTTGCCCAAATGGTAAAGTGTTCTTTTTTTAGTTGATCGATTGCTTCTTCTAAATTCATTTGTGCTAGCGGAACGTGGAAAAGTGAGCCTTGTGTTGCTCGAACGACTTTGTCATTGTACGGATCGACTGTCCCATCTCCTAAAATAACTTTTGAACAACCGACCGCATCTGCGGTTCGGATCATCGTTCCTAAATTGCCTGGGTCTTGGACGCCATCGACGAGTAAGACGAGTTCTTCTTCTTGCGGAACTCTTTCGATCGTTTTCATATCTACAAGAGCAGCAATCCCTTGTGGTGTTTCTGTTTGAGCGATCGATTGAAAAACATGGCTCGTCACGGTAAAAATTTTTTCATCTACTATCGATGTTGGCACTTCGTACTGTTCATCCACAATGACTTCTTTTATGTGCCAACCACTTTTTTGCGCTTCTTCTATTAAGTGTTTCCCTTCGATTAGAAATGCATGTTCTTTTTGCCGTTCTTTTTTCTTATGTAATTTGCGCCACTGTTTCACACGCTCATTTTGTACGGACGTAATCATATGATCATCCTTTATACATTATTCGTAATGGAACGTTTCCTTTCTTTGAAAAATTGTCCTATTTATTTATACTAACATTTTGCGCTTAATGAAAAAACGTCCTCCCTGTATCATACATACTTTGTATATTATCGGTCAAACTATCGGTAAAATAAACTAGTTCAATGGAGGAGAAAGATGGATATTAATTTACGAAAAGCAATTATTCATAACGTAAAAGATAACTCACATGATGAATTAGAAGCGACGATTGTCGATGCAATTGAAAATGGTGAGGAGAAACTGCTTCCGGGACTTGGTGTGTTATTTGAACTTATTTGGAATGAGTCTGATGCAAATAAACGGACAGATTTAGTCGATACATTAGAAAAAGGGTTAGAAAGGGTTAACTAAATAACGACGACATTTTACAAAATTCGTACTTTTTATCATTGTACACGTTTTGTAGGTCTTAATCCCCTTGAATTATTTCCTATTCATTTGTAAGATGTTAAAAGAATAGGAGTGTGAACGTAACATGTTTCCATGGATCGATCCTGCGATTGCAACAAATGAACAAACGTATAGTGACCCGATGCACAGTCGTGAAGCTGATGCAACGGAATCGTTTAAGCAATTGTTACAAGCAAAAATGGAATTAGCGACAAAACTAAATGAAACAGGTAATGTCGAGCATGTAAAACCGAACGAATTGTTTAATCAATTTATTGGAGGACAACCATTCGCATCATTTCCGATGCTTTCGCTTCCTAACTACGATCGTTCGATGGAACAATTCTTTGCAATTACGTTCGCCCCGACGTCACGAATGGATACGAATAACGTCACTACTAACTTTTTGAACGTCACAAAGTCAAACAAGCCGGTGAAAAAGACCGCCTTTAACGATATCATTCGTGAAGCAGCGAGACAATACGGTGTCGATGAACGACTCATCCATGCCGTTATCCAAATGGAATCGAACTATAATCCGAATGCAAAAAGTCACGCAGGTGCTGCAGGATTAATGCAGTTAATGCCGCAGACGGCTAAAGGGCTCGGTGTAACGAATCGTTTCGATCCGCGACAAAATATTTTCGGTGGAACGAAATATTTAAGTACGATGTTAAAGCGTTATAATGGAAATGTAGAGTTAGCGTTAGCTGCATACAATGCTGGACCTGGTAATGTACAAAAGTACGGGGGTATTCCGCCGTTTAAAGAAACGCAAAATTACGTACGAAAAGTAATGCAAGCATTCGTATAAGTAAACTACATTAGCAGTATAAAACGGTTGAGCGTCATGTCATATAATCACTTCATGAAAAGTAAATATGTGCTTACGGGCAAGAGACAGTTTGTACGATGATCGTGCAAGCTGTCTTTTTCAATTGTTTTCAGTATGTCGTGGCGCGTCAGTTTTTCCATAAAAAAACGCCTACGGACGGTGCATCTTATATGTTTATGAGCCGCTTGGATCAAACATAGGCATCTCTTGCCTTTTGAGTTACATGTGTAGCGGCTTGCACGGTAAAATGAGGAATGGACGGGACCACTACTTTGTCGCGATTCCGTCCATCATCGTTTGGTCTCAGCTTAATTGTTCGATTTATTATGCTCGACGTATTTTCTCTAACATGTCGTTGTCGATTTTTTTAATGACTTCAACGAGCAGTTGGACTGCATGTTCAAAGTCATCTCGATGTAGCATTGCGGCGTGAGAGTGAATGTAGCGTGTCGCGATCGTAATCGACAATGTCGGGACACCGTCGGCTGTTAAATGAATGGCACCTGAGTCTGTCCCGCCGCCTGCCATCGATGCGTATTGAAACGGGATGTCGTTTTCTTCTGCTGTTTCGACGACGAGGTCACGTACCCCTTTATGGGATACCATTGATGCATCGTATAAAATAATTTGTGGTCCATCGCCAAGTTTGCTGTCGGCATCTTTATCGGATACGCCCGGTGTGTCCCCTGCTATACCGACATCTACTCCGAATGCGATGTCTGGTTGAATCATATGAGCAGATGTACGTGCTCCGCGGAGGCCGACTTCTTCTTGGACTGTTCCGACACCGTAAACGATGTTCGGATGTTTTTCTTTGTCTAATCGTTTTAATACATCGATCGCAATGGCGCAGCCAATTCGGTTATCCCATGCTTTTGCGAGCAACATTTTTTCGTTTTTCATTTGTGTAAATTCGAAGTACGGAACGACAGAGTCACCTGGACGGACACCGAACGATTCTGCTTCCTCTTTACTTGATGCACCGATATCGATAAACATATCTTTTATTTCAACTGGCTTTTTTCGTTGTTCGGCTGTTAAAATGTGTGGTGGTTTCGAGCCGATGACGCCTGTTAGGTTACCTTTTTTCGTCATGATCGTCACGCGTTGTGCAAGCATCACTTGGTTCCACCAGCCGCCGATCGTTTGGAAATATAAAAAACCTTTTTTATCAATTCGTGTCACCATGAAGCCGACTTCGTCTAAGTGACCCGCGATCATAATTTTTGGTCCGTTTGCTTCGCCCGCTTTTTCAGCAATTAAACTGCCAAGGTGATCGGTATATACTTTGTCAGCATGCGGCTTTATGTATTTCTCCATGACGTCACGTGCTTCTTTTTCGTGGCCGGAAATGGCATTCGCATCGGTTAATTCTTTTAACATCGTTAATGTTGGATCTAATGTCATGTCAATCACTCCTTAAATTTTTCGTTGTATGGAAGGTGCTAGCGTTGCTCTTTTACAAATTGGCCGTCGAGATTTTTTAATTAGTATCCTTGTTCTTGTCGTTCATAGTTTACTTCATTTTTTTCGTGATATGCTTTGAATATATCATCCTCTGTAAACCCTAACAAATAAGCTAACTGTAAATAGGCGCGGAACATCACTTTATAGTTTTGTTGTGAACGGTCGGTGTAAAATTGAACGGCATGATTGAAAACAGCGTTAAATGATTCTGTTAATGGTGCCGTTGACTGTTCGACCTCGATATGCTCAAATTCATATCCTTTATGTAAGCCGATTGATAATAAAAAGTGAATGTTATCGACATATTCTTCCAAGACGATACTCCGTTCGGAACTTGCTTTCGTACTCCAAAACTTAAAGCAACGTGTTTCATTCGCTAACTCGCCTAGTTCAACAAGTAATGCTAGAAAACGTTCTTCAAATAAGTCTTTACCGTGTAAATTATGGTTGTCCGTTATAAATGCATCGAGGTTTCGTTGCATCGTAAATAATGCATTCCAGTTCATCGTTCGTTCCACCTCCTTGTCTCGTTGTTACCGCACACTCTAGTTCATATTGTATCGTATGTATGTGTTGTTTTCTAACGATAATAATTTTTTCGTATCTTTCACGTAAAAAGAAAAACCAAACCCTCTCTTATGAGAAGATTTGGCTTTCGTTTTATTTATTTTACTGCTTCTTTCGCTTGTTCAACGAGTTTAGCGAATGCTTCTTCGTCGTTTACAGCTAATTCTGCAAGCATTTTACGGTTAATGTCAATGCCAGCCACTTTTAAGCCATGCATTAGTTTACTATATGAAATATCGTTTAAGCGTGCAGCTGCATTAATACGTGTAATCCATAATTTACGGAAGTCACGCTTACGCTGTCTACGGTCGCGATATGCATATTGACCTGATTTCATCACTTGTTGTTTTGCAGTTTTAAATAAAGAGTGCTTCGCACCGTAATATCCTTTTGCTAATTTTAAAACACGTTTACGACGTCTACGTGTCGTTGGTCCACCTTTAACTCGTGCCATTTGTTATACCTCCTGAATATATCCTGTTCGTTATCAATTATCGTGGAATCATTTGATCGATTCGTTTTTGGTCTCCTTTAGAGACTAATGCTGATTTACGTAATTTACGTTTCTGTTTTTGCGTTTTATTTGCAAATAAATGGCTCGTATATGCGTGTGAACGTTTTAACTTCCCAGAAGCTGTACGTTTAAAACGCTTTTGTGAGCCTTTATGAGTTTTCATTTTTGCCATGGTAAAATTCCTCCTAAAGATCGAATTCTATTTATTTCTCTTTTGTATCTGTGGATGGGGCAAGAACCATAAACATTTGACGCCCTTCCATTCTCGCTTTTGACTCGACAGTTGCAATGTCATTTACTTCATCAGCAAGACGTTCTAATACATCTCTTCCTAAATCTTTATGTGTAATTGCACGTCCACGGAAACGTACGGATGCTTTTACTTTGTCGCCTTTTTCTAAGAAACGGCGTGCATTACGTAGTTTCGTATTAAAGTCATGGTCACCGATTGCTGGTGAAAAGCGAACTTCTTTTACGTTAATCACTCGTTGTTTTTTGCGCGCTTCTTTTTCCTTTTTCTGTTGCTCGTAGCGGTATTTACCGTAGTCCATAATTCGACATACTGGTGGTTTTGCACCTGGAGCAACTAATACTAAATCTAAGTTTCTTGTTTTAGCAATTTCTAACGCTTCATCACGAGTTTTCACTCCGAGTTGATCTCCATTTGCGTCGATGAGGCGTACCTCCCTCGCACGGATCATCTCGTTTACGTTCATTTCTTTGCTAATATCTAGCCACCTCCGAAAATATTTGATCCTTCTTTGACAAGAGGATAAGAAAGCATAAAAAATGTGGGCACACTAAGGCACCCACATATAACATACGTTATATGATTTCATTCATCGAACCAGCCAACAGCTTGTGTGCGTCGGTCAGGTGAGAAGCGGGTGCTCCTACTTGTCGTTAGATCATTACTGTTTTATTCAACTACTACATAATAGCATATAACTTTTCCACTGTCAAATTCGATGGAAATATAATTGTGTGATTTTCGATTTGCAAATGTGTGATGGATTTGGCTTGTCATAGTCTTTTTGTGTCTTCCATTTTACTCAAATTATGCTAATATTTAAAGTCGTTTACGTTTTGCTTGGCGGGGAGATATAGAATGACTGTAGTTTTTCTATTTTAAAAATTATTTAAGTTTTATTTAAAGTGTAATCTGGAATTGATTTGCAGCTATTGTTTTTATTAGCTTTATACATATGGGAGTAGCTTGATCGAACTGAATATTGCATCGTAAATTTACGTTATTATAAAGTTGTTGGAAAACGAGTTGTTTATTTTTATGTTTGCTCTGTAAACATTGAAAAGTTCCGCGCGAACGTGATCTCTTTCGTACCGAAATTTTAATAATGGTGTTGCTTGCGTTAAGGAGTACTACGAAACCTTAACGTAAACCTGTGCTTGCGTTAAACGGAAAGTTTTTACCTTAACGCAAGGGCTTGTTGCGGTGAACTTATATGTATGTGTTTAACGCGGGACTTTCTTGCGTTAAACTTGTTCGAGTGTTTTTAACGTAATATTTTCTTGTGTTAAAAATGACGATTTAACTTTAACGTAAGAACACGCTATCGTTAAAGTGAACTTCTTAACATTAACGTGGTAAGTTCTTGCGTTTAACGTAATTCCATAAGTTTCACGTAAAAAGCATCTTGCGTTAAACTTAGCCCGATTGTTTTAACGTAAGATTTTCTCTTAGTAAACAGAGTAGTCTACCTTTATCAAGTTAGACGTGTCTATAATGAGCAATATGTGCTGGCAAAAATTGTTTGCAAATAGCACGTGCTAGACGGTTTAGATTGATCGTTTGTGGAGGCTGCACAGCACCGTTCACTATTCACTGCTGTAATTTGAACAATGTCGCTAATTTACAATGAATCATCGAACATTACGTAGTCAAAAATCTCTATATCGCTAAATCGCAATAACCCGCTGAACACCGCATCTCTTACAGAAACAATAAACCCTCGAATTCATGCAATTGTTCAGCATTCTCCATGCAACAGACGAACGATCCATACGATAGAACGATTAAAATATAAATCTTTCCGCTAACGTTTATCGAAAGCGGAAAGATTACATACATAAAAACTACCCAAACCGTTTATTTACTTTCTACCCGACTTCTCATCGATTTCCTTTTTGACAAGTTTAACGAATTCGTCAAGTGCAATCGTTTCTGTTTTCTTCTCACCGTAACGGCGAACGTTGACACTATTTGCTTCTACTTCTTTATCACCGATTACGAGAGCGAAAGGAATTTTCTGCGTCTGTGCTTCACGAATTTTATAACCAATTTTTTCATCACGGACATCAATTTCAACACGTATACCAGCTTCTTTCAACGTGTCAACGACACGTTGGGCATAATCTAAATGGACCGTTGGTGAAACTGGAATGACTTGTGCTTGAACTGGCGCAAGCCACGTTGGGAAAGCCCCTTTATATTCTTCAATTAAATATGCAACGAACCGCTCCATTGTGGAGACGACACCACGGTGGATAACGACAGGACGGTGTTCCTTTCCGTCTTCACCGATATACGTTAAATCGAACTGTTCAGGCAAATGGAAATCAATTTGAACGGTTGATAATGTTTCATCGTGACCGAGTGCCGTTTTTACTTGAACGTCTAATTTTGGACCGTAAAACGCTGCTTCCCCGACCGCTTCGACGTAATCTAATTCCATCTCATCCATCGTTTCTTTTAACATTCGTTGTGCTTGTTCCCACATCTCATCATTGTCCACATATTTTTCCTTATCTTCAGGATCGCGGTACGATAATCTGAAATAATAATCTTCAATCGCAAAATCTTTATACACTCGTTCTACTAATTCAACGACCCGCTTAAACTCGTCCTTCAACTGATCAGGACGAGCGAAAATGTGCGCGTCGTTTAACGTCATTCCACGAACACGTTGCAATCCCGCTAACGCTCCCGACATTTCATAACGGTGCATCGTTCCGAGTTCAGCGATACGTACAGGTAAATGACGATAACTATATAAATTGTTTTTATACACCATCATATGGTGTGGACAATTCATCGGACGTAAAAATAATTCCTCGTTATCCATTTGCATCGCTGGGAACATATCGTCTTGATAATGATCGTAGTGTCCACTCGTTTTATATAACTCTGCACTTCCTAAAACGGG
Source organism: Pseudogracilibacillus sp. (assembly GCA_035303165.1). Classification (GTDB taxonomy): domain Bacteria; phylum Bacillota; class Bacilli; order Bacillales; family Amphibacillaceae; genus Pseudogracilibacillus. The sequence goes on along the minus strand of DATGRY010000046.1, from coordinate 3,692 downwards.
CGTGTACACGTGATCATAGCCTAAACGCTCCTCTAAATCGACGATATACCGTTCAATAATACGACGAATCGTCGCTCCTTTCGGTAACCATAATGGCAACCCTTGTCCTACTTTTTGTGAAACTGTAAATAACTCTAATTCTTTTCCTAATTTACGATGGTCACGCTCTTTGCGTTCTTCTAAAATACGTAAATATTCATCAAGCTCGGATTTCTTCTCAAACGCCGTTCCGTAAATACGTTGTAACTGTTTATTTTTACTGTCGCCACGCCAGTAAGCTCCAGATATACTTAACAGTTTAAACGCTTTAATTTTACTCGTTTGTGGTACGTGTACCCCACGACAAAGGTCAAAAAATTCCCCTTGATAATAAAGAGATATCTCTTCACTTTCCGGAATATCATCGATTAGCTCTACTTTTAAGTCATCGCCAATTTCAGTGAAAATTTCTTTTGCCTCTTCACGTGAGACGACTTTTCGTGTAATTTCTAAGTTTTCATCGACGATGCGCTGCATCTCTTTTTCGATTTTCGGCAAATCTTCTGTCGTAATCGCCACATCCGTATCGATGTCGTAATAAAACCCTTCGTCAATAACGGGACCAACACCGAACTTCACATCGCCATATAAACGTTTAATCGCCTGCGCCATTAAATGCGCCGTCGAGTGACGTAAAATGTAAAGCCCATCTTCATCGCGGTACGTAATAATTGAGAGCGCACCGCCCTCCTCTAACGGTGTACGCAAATCGATAAACGTATCGTCTAATTTTATGGCAAGCGCCTGACGTCGTAAACCTGGAGAAATTGATTGGGCAATTTCTTCCCCTGTCGTTCCTTTCGGAAACTGTTTCGTATTCCCATCTGGAAATGTAATGTCAATCATCTCTTCCACTCCTACTATGAAAATTTTTACAACATCGAAAAATAAAAACACTCATCCCTAAAAAACACGAAGGGACGAGTGTTCACACGTGGTTCCACCCTTTTTTCTCGAAAATCCATTTCGACTTCATTACTCTCTTAACGCAAGAGTTACGTTACAGTGTACTAAACGGTTCCACCGTAAAGCTCCAAGGTGGTAATTATTATCCGTTACTAGCGGAAGCTTTCAGCCAAGGCTTCCTTCTCTTTCTAGAACGAGGATAATAATCATGTCCTTGTCATAGCCGACAATATTCATTATTTCCATTTTATATTATAACAAGCAAAAGAAAAAAGCGCAAAATAAAATGAATTGTTTTTAAAACTGACGCGAAAACATCACTTGAAGAATGCTTTCTATTTTTTGAATACAACGACGTTACAAAAACGGAAAAGCATTCCGCGAAATAAATGAGCACCGCTCTTGAAAAATATTTCGTAACGTAACTGTCTTTGCCTCTGTCGGATGATCCCCATATATATAAATTTGTTCAGGAAGTAACGCAATAGCCGGCGCTAAGTTCATTTCATCTGTCGTTAAACCGAACGAATATAACGGAATGTCTTCCATTAAGCGCTTTAATTCGAACGGCTCGTACCGATGACCACTACTAGAGAAAAATTGAAATGGATCATGTTGTAAGACGTGCACACATGCTGTCTTCGCACGTTGCCTACGAACATATTCACGAATTGATTCGACAAAATTTTGATATTCTTCTTCGCGCTTCATTTCATCAATTCCAAACCCAACCGCTTCTGTTAAACATGACCGTAACGGATGAAGACAAAACGTAATGAGGGAGTCATAATGAATCGGAGAACTAGTTTGAATATGAGTCTTTAATAAAAAGTAAATATACTCTGTAAGCGAGGAGAATTTTTTCCATAACATCGCTTGAAAATATGGATCACGTAACACGCCGTCTGTTAACGTAACGATCCGATCAATTTCCACGCGATCTTCATAATAATACGTATCACGAATAATCCGCTCGATAAACGTCCGAAAACGAAACGCCATAAACACATCAACGAGTGCACGAATAACTTGTGATACCGTAACGTCCCGATCATGAATGTAAAGCTCTCTACCCCAATGTTCATGTTTGCGAAACTGTAAAGATACTTTTTTATGATAGCGATAAAGAACGTCGCAAAAGTAATTCATTTCTTCTTCTTTTTGAAAATAAACGACTTTCAATCCGTTCCACATCCCCATTTAAAATCACATAGTAAAGTATATGGAGACGAAGAACGTTTCATGAACGAATCATTCTTTCATATGTAAACGCTAAAAAATTGCATCAAAAAAAGAGAAGCATGCCCGTACTAGCACTCTTCTCTTTTACTCATCATTTCTTCGATTTATGCCATCCACTTTAACTTCTATACTCACTTGGCGAATCCGTTCCATAATCCGACCCGCTTTCATTTTCTCTACCCCGTTACGTGCAGTCGTCGCGATTATTTGTTCTAATTCATGCATCGTATAATTCGACGTGAAAAAAACAGGCAACCGTTCCATCATCCGATATTGTAAAATCGCACCGAGTACTTCATCACGAAACCAAGCGGATAACGTTTCTGCACCAATATCATCTAACATTAAGACATCGACTTCTTTAAAAACAGCAATTTTCTCTTGTACCGTGTTATCTTGAATTGCGGCGTGAATTTCTCGAACGAATTCAGGCATATAAATAAGAATCGAGCGAATATCCACTTTTTGTAACTCATTCGCGATCGCACCGAGCAAATACGTTTTCCCAACACCGAACGGACCGGAGAAATAGAGACCTTTTTCCGGTAATGTCTCACGCGCCTTGGACAAAAATGCATCTGCCGCTTTCGTCGCTTTAATTCGATCAGGATCAGGATATAAGTTCGCCATCGTTGCCTGTAGTACATCTGATGGCATATGCAAACTTTGAATGCGTGCGCGAGCCTTTTCTGTCGCCTCATAGTTTAATAGACTTGGGCACTTTTCATACGTAATATGAATTTCCCCTTGTTCGTACAATAAATTAGGCGTATGCCCCTTCACGATATTTTTACATGCTTCTAAACTACGACATCCCCGACACTGGATCGACTGTGTCGTATACTCGTACAATTTATTTAACCGTTTATCGATTTGCTCATCCGTTATTTCTGGGTGATCTCGCAAAAATGATTGAATCGACGGATGTTGCAATACGTGACTTTTTAACGCATCGTGACGTTGTTGGAAGCTTTTGTTACTTTGAATCCATTTTTGTAACGTCGTTTGAATCGACTCCATCCTTATCAGTCCTTTTCGACGAATAGTACGATGAATATGTAACTTTCCATCGCCCTATTTACTTCGGTAAAACTTCAATGAACGATCTTTAATAAAAGTACCATTTCCATCTTGCAAACTTCGATACTCGAAATCTATGACACTTGTTTTACAAAATGTGAAACGAACCCCATACCGAATATTTCTCGCTTCGACTACGAAAAACTTTTATACAGCCCATAAAAATTTTCGCTTCCCATTCGATCAAAGTTCGCTTCGTTCTCATTTATCTTGCGCATATTTCTCCAAAAGAGCGACGATTTCCGCATGCTCTTTCTCACTAACCTTACGTTCTTCTTTTTTATTACTACGTTCATTTCCGCGGTTTTTAAACCATTCTGGTAATACTTCATCATGTTGTTGTTTACGCACATGTTTTTGCTGTCTTTCAGGCCGCTTTTTCATCTGTTTACGAGCGAATAAAAATGCCTCTTTCGCAGTCTTAA
>DATGRY010000045.1:0-6056 GCA_035303165.1 Pseudogracilibacillus sp. | reverse complement strand
AAAACTGCCGCCCATTCCCCATGACAAAACAAACAGAATAAAATAAAAGAAAAAAACAGACGGAGCACGATGGAAGGGGGTGAATCGGCTCCGCCTGTTTCAATAAACTATTTCAATTGTAAAAATAGTTTCTTCGGTTCTTCTATTAACTCTTTAAATTTATTTGTAAACCTCACTGCATCAGCTCCGTCCGCAACGCGATGATCAAATGAGAACGAAATATTCATAATAGAACGTGCAATCACTTCGTCGTTTTCGCCGAAGACTGGTACACGCTTCGTTTTATGAAATGCTATAATTGCTGTTTGCGGATGGTTAATAATCGGTGTGGCAGCCATACCACCGAGTGGACCGACATTACTAATCGTAAACGTGCCTCCTTGCATCTCTGTGCCAGAAAGCTTGCCTTGTTGTGCTTTTTCCGTCAGTTCTTTCATTTCTGCTTGAATGTCTGTAAACGATTTTGCTTCGACGTTGTGTAAAACTGGTACGAGCAATCCGTTTTCTGTATCTGTTGCAAGCCCGATATTGTACGTTTTGTGTAAACGTATTTCGTCTTTTTCTTCGTCGAGCTCTGCGTTAAAGATTGGATAATCTTTTAGTGCGACTGTTAATGCTTTTAGGAAAAAGACAACGACGGACACGTTTTCACCCATCTCTTTCAACTCTTGACGAAACTCTAGTAAATTCGTCACATCAATTTCTTCAAAATGAGTGACGTGTGGAATCGTTTGTACGGAATGAGTTAAGTTTCGGGCAATTTGTTTACGAATTCCTTTAAATGGAATAACGTCTGGTACCACTTCTTGTTGTGCTGATGCAGTAGGTGTTACAACTTGTTCTGTCTGCTCCGCGACTTGTTCGCTCGCTGTAGGAGCAGGTGTTGTTTCTCCTTTTGCGTAACGACGAACATCTTCTTCTGTTACGCGCCCTGCTTTTCCTGTTCCTTCAATATTTTCTATATTCACACCTAATTCGCGGGCAATTTTACGCGTATAAGGTGCTGCTAACACTCCACGGTAGCGGCTTGGAAGCGGGCTTTTCGCTTTTTGCTCGCTTTGAGCGCTTTCCTCTGCTTCACCTGCAGCCGCATGTTTTTCTTCTTTTTCTGTTTGTGCCGGTGCCGCGCTTTCTTTTCCATCGTCAATGATTAAAATCGTCTCACCGACGTTTACGACCGTGCCGGGTTCAACTAAAATTTCTGTTACCGTTCCGGCTGTCGGAGATGGAATTTCGGCAACCATTTTATCTGTTTGGACTTCTAATAATGGCTCGTCGATGCCGACTTCTTGACCGACTTCAACGAAATAATGGAGGATTTCACCTTCAGTCATACCTTCGCCAATATCATGAAATTTTACTTCCACTATTTTTCCCTCCTGTTAAAAGTTTACTGCTTCTTTTATTGCATCCTTTACTCGGTTTGGATTCGGTAAATAGTCGTGTTCGATTGCAAAGAAAGGAACTGGTACGTCAAATCCTGTGACACGTTGGATCGGCGCTTTTAAATATAAGAAAGAAGTGTCGTTAATGACAGATGTAACTTCACTACTTACACCACCTGTTTCTTGTGCTTCATGAACGATTACCGCACGTCCTGTCTTTTGTACAGAATCGCTAATAATATCTTTATCGAGTGGATATAACGTACGTAAATCGATAACGTCACACGAAATGTTTTCCTTTGCCATTTCTTCCGCTGCTTTTTCAGCTACTGGTACCATCGCACCCCAAGCGAAAACTGACACATCTTCTCCTTCGCGAATACGTTTTCCTTTACCGATCGGTACCGTATACTTTTCTGTCGGTACATCTTCACGCTTCCCACGATATAAACGCATTGGCTCTAAAAAGAGAACTGGATCCGGATCTTCTACTGCAGCAGTAAGTAATCCTTTCGCATCATATGCAGTAGATGGACAGACTACTTTAATTCCAGGCATGTGTGTAAATAACGCTTCAATACTATCGGAGTGAATTTCCGGTGCACCAACACCTGCACCAAACGGTGCACGAATAACCATCGGTAATGTGAAATGGCTTAACGTACGAGAACGCATACGAGTTACGTGTGTCGCAATTTGTTCATACGCCGGATAGACGAAACCTAAAAACTGAATTTCTACGATCGGTTTTAAACCGTTCAATGCCATCCCGACTGCGGCACCTGTAAATCCTGCTTCACTTAACGGCGTGTCGATGACGCGATGCTCACCGAACTCATCGAGTAATCCTTCTGTGGCACGGAACACTCCACCGTTTACACCGACGTCTTCTCCTAATACGAGTACGCGATCATCTTCGGCTAACATCGTTCTCATTCCGTCTGTAATTGCTTGGATGAGGTTCATCGTCTGCACTTGTTGACCCGCTTCCGCCTGCTTCGAATCATTCACTAACACCATTAAGATCCGCTCCTTCCGAGTAATTTTTCTTTCTGTTCTTGAACTGGCCAAGGTGCTTCTGCAAATACGTGGTCAAACATAACCGCCGGGTCAGCTGGTGTAAATTTCTCCATTTCTTCTACAGCTGCTTCGACTTCATCGACGATTTTTTGTTCTGTTTCTTTTATCCACGCCTCGTCGTACATGTCTAAGTTTTTCATTAAACGTTCTAAACGTAAAATTGGATCGATTTCATCACGTGTTTTTTCTACTGCTTCCTGGTCACGATATTTCGTCGGATCGTCCGCTGTCGTATGTGGACCGAAGCGCGTAACAACCGCTTCAATTAACGTTGGACCCTCACCGCGACGTGCACGATCGAATGCATCTGTTACTGCTGTATGGACAGCGAAAATGTCCATTCCGTCGACACGTACTCCTGGAATACCGTAAGCAACCGCTTTTTGTGCAATCGTTTCAGAATTCATCTGTTTTTCAATCGGAACGGAAATTGCATATCCGTTATTTTGGTTAAAAAATACGACAGGTGCTTTAAAGACACTTGCGATATTTATTCCTTCATGAAAATCTCCCTCAGACGTTGCTCCATCTCCGAAATAAGCAATCGCTGCATTTTTCGTTCCTTTATACGTCTCAGCCATCGCTGCACCTGCTGCATGCGGTAATTGAGTCGCAATCGGTACTGCCGCTGGAACGATATTTCGTTCAGGAGATGGCACCGCACCTTCGACACGTCCGTTCCAATATAAATATAGACGAACCATATCTCCACCGAAAGCTAACGCCGCTCCATGATCACGGTATGTTGGAAACATCCAATCATCTTTTTCAAGTGCTAGCGCACTCCCGACTTGTGCCGCTTCTTGTCCTTCGAAAGGGACATACGTTCCGATACGACCTTGACGTTGTAACGCTTTTCCTTTCTGATCGTACGTACGTAAACGAAACATATGGTAATAAAAGTCTTTCACTTTTTCTTCAGTAATCATATTTTCATATGAATCGGACGTAAGTTTCCCCGATCCATCGACGATTTGCATTAATGGGTACTTCTCTTTCATTAAGCATCCACCTTTCTGTTAGTAATGTTTTACGTGTTAAAGTCCCACTTCGGGCGAATGTGGCGACTAAAGAAATTGCTACGGTTTTTCTGTTCATTAATCGTTTCATGACATTTTGCATTTGCCGCTTCTAACGTCGTCGTTTTATTTTCTTCCGCCTGTTTAAAGACGTCGATTAATGTCGTATAAATTGCTTTCGTCTTTAATAAAACTCGCTCTTTATTTGCACCGTACAATTCATCGGCAACAGAAATTAATCCACCAGCATTTACGATATAGTCTGGTGCGTATAAAATCTCTTTTTCAACTAATTGGTGAATATGGTCATCTGTTAACAGTTGATTGTTAGCGGATCCGACGACAGCTTTCACTTTTAATAGTGGGATCGTATCATCGTTTAATATGCCACCCATCGCACATGGTACGAAGACGTCCGCATCGACGCTATAAATGTCATCTAAACCGACGACTGTGACGTTGCGGTTCAACTCTTTTCCTTTTTCGACAATCGCTTCAATCGCTTGTTCATTAATATCTGTCACGTAAAGATCGGCACCAACTTCTAATAAATGCTCACTCACCTTAAACCCGACTTTTCCTAATCCTTGGATCGCATACGTTTTACTAGATAAATCTTTCGATCCTGTTAAATTTTCCATCGTCGCTTCTAATGAGTAAATAACACCTTGTGCTGTCGGAATTGACGTATCACCGCCTCCGCCGTATGCTTCTGGAATACCGTTAATAAAGTTCGTTTCTTTTAAAGCATGGACAAAGTCATCCATCGTCGTCCCCATATCGGTACCTGTATAAAAGCGTCCGTTTAAAGAATCGATAAATTGACCGTAAGCCCGGAAAAGCGCAGGTGATTTATCTTTTTCCGGATCACCGATAATGACTGCTTTTCCCCCACCGAAATCGAGATCAGCCGCCGCACATTTGTACGTCATCCCCTTTGAAAGACGTAATACGTCATCGAGTGCTTCTTCTAACGTTTCATACGGATACATGCGCGTACCGCCTAGTGCAGGTCCGAGTGTCGTATCGTGAATCGCAATAATCGCCTTTAATCCAGTTGCTGGATCGTTACAAAACATCACTTGCTCATGATCTGAAATTTTATCAAACATTTCAATTTGCAGCTCTGTTGATTGTTCAACTTGTTTTCCCACTAGTCTTCCCTCCCGATTACTAGATTAATAATTGTATGTATTCACCATTACACGAATAAAATAGTTACCCTCCCCGAACTCTGAATGAGTTGGTTAATTATGTAAGCGGTTAACTCATAAAACAAAAAATAAGCGCATACATGCATAGTAAACTACTTTAATTTTAGTATATTAAGTTAACGGTTAACTGTCAACAATTAAAGATAGGAAAAGGAAAATCTTTACTTAACCTCGGTTTTTGTAAGATTTTCCCTCCTGCTTATTTTATAAGCTCAAGTACCCCATCTAATCCGCGCTGAATATGCCCGCTCATCATTTCTGCGGCTTCATCTTCTTTTTGAGCGACGATCAAGTCAAATAATTGACCATGCTCTTGCAATAGCGTCGGATAAAACGGAGCATCGATCATCGAGTTACGCATATAATGAATTTTCGTTTTAATCATATCTAACAATTGAATGAGATGACTGTTGTTTGACGCGTGGATTATAATTGTGTGAAACTGTTGGTCAAGTTGTTTTAATTCCTTATCTTTATTTACAACTGCTTCCGTTTCTTTTAAGTTTTGTTCTAATTTTGCTTTTAACTTTTCATTATAATTTTGAATCGCAAGACGAATCGCAAGCATTTCAAGACTTTGCCTACATTGGAAAATTTCCACGATATCATTTACCGTTGGACTATACACTTTCACAAAACCGTCGTTATAGACGAGAAGACCGTCTTGGATAAGCATCCGGATAGCTTCCCTAACAGGGCCACGGCTAATTCCTAACGTTTCTGCTACTTTCGATTCTACGATTCTTTCAGATGGTTTTCGCTCGCCATCGAGGATCGACTGTTTTAAAATATTGTACGCTTGTAAATGGAGCGACTGTGGTTTCACAATTTGTCCCATCCGAACACCCCCTTATGAGACAATGTTTACAGTTAACTTATTTACAATGATACTACATTTTCGGGAAAAGGTGTAAAGATTACTAGAATGTCGTCCGAAAATATCGTATTTTGTCCAATTACCGCTTATAAGATAGCGTATTCATAATTTAGCGCAATGATTGAATTAATGCAATAATCTTTTATGCCTAAACTTCTTTTCCGAAAGCTTTAAACGATATTAACAAATCAACTACTAATACTACAGACTTTAAAGAGATGTGAGAATGCGTAAAAACTCCCGCTTATCATCACCTTATGATTCCTGACACAACGAAAGTTCATCGCATGTTTAAGTAAGCCGTTTTTGTTTGCCCGTGCTAGGCAAACGAAAGAGAAGTCATCCCTTACCGTTTCCTTTCCGGAAAATAATTTATTAGTGTTACACGAAGTATTAGATGCCTTTAAACGGTGGGACATTCAACCGACCAAAATTGCTTCAGCTCCGATGAAAACGGAACTTGGCGAATATATGTTTTTCA
>DATGRY010000044.1:0-66861 GCA_035303165.1 Pseudogracilibacillus sp. | reverse complement strand
TATTAATCTATCGACATAATAATATGTAATTCGCTTTTCGTTATATATAGCATACCATAAAAGTATATAAATTTTGCTTAAAATTTTATTACATTTATATTTCAATTAGACACTACTCTGCAAAATTCGAGGGAATAATAGGAAAGAGGAGATAATACTTAGCATTAACCAATAAATTTACATCTTCATTAGAAAAGTAAACAATCAAATAATTTTTGAAAAAATATATATGGAGAGATGGTGTGGATAAGAGGAATAAAAATCCAAGATCGTATCTTAAACATACGATTCTTGGATTCCTATTTGAAGAAGTTGAATGTATGCCACATTCAATTATTTATGATCCGCTAACCATTCAGCAACAGCTGTTGCTTCATCGCCGGAAAGTAATCCACCAGGCATTGTTCCTACGCCTTCCAGGATAATCTCTTCAATTTCGTCAGCGGAGTACTTAGAACCAACGTTCGTTAATTCCGGACCGTTGTTCCCGGATAAATCTTGACCGTGACAGCTAGCACACTTCCCTTTGTATGCTTCTTCTGCAGCCGCTGTGTCAACAGTGTCTCCACCGTTTTCTTCCGTGTTTGCATCTGAACCTGTATCAGCTGCATCATCAGAGCCGCCACCACCACAAGCTCCTAGCGCAAGTACTGTTCCGAGTACTACTGCCATTAACCACTTTTTCATGAATGAATCCCCCATTCGTTAGTAATTAATCAGTTATTATTATAACCTATTCCATTTCAATTAAAACCATTTAGATGAATTCGTCATGAATTTGTCTAAATTTACTATAGTTTTACCGTACTTATTACTACAATTTTGTTTAACTTTGTAAATGGGAGCGCAAATAAGCATCGATAAACGGATCGATATTACCATCTACAACGGAATTTACATCACCTATTTCAACGTTCGTTCGATGATCTTTTACCATCGAATATGGATGGAAAATGTAGGAACGTATTTGACTGCCCCAACCGATTTCTTTTTGCTCACCACGCAATTGCTGCAATTCCTGTTCTTTCTTTTCAATCTCCAATTGATACAAGCGGGATTTCAACATTTTCATTGCCCGTTCACGGTTTTGAATTTGCGATCGTTCCGATTGACACGTAACGACAATGTTTGTCGGTAAATGCGTAATTCGAACTGCTGAATCAGCTGTATTAACGTGTTGGCCACCAGCACCACTCGAACGGTACGTATCGATTTTTATATCGTCGTTATTCACTTCTATTTCTACTGTATCGTCAAGTTCCGGTGAAACATGACAAGAAACAAACGATGTATGGCGTCTGCCTGATGAATCAAAGGGAGAAATGCGAACGAGACGATGGACTCCTTTTTCCGCTTTTAAGTAACCGTATGCGTTATGCCCTTTTATGAGCAATGTGACACTTTTTACACCGGCTTCGTCTCCTGCTAAATAGTTCAACGTTTCTACTTTATACTGTTTTTTCTCCGCCCAACGTTGGTACATCCGTAGCAAAATACTAGCCCAATCTTGCGATTCTGTTCCACCTGCACCGGGATGTAATTCCAAAATAGCGTTGTTCCGATCATACGGTTCACTTAACAACATGGCAATTTCAAACTGTTTTACTTTGTTTTCTACGTCCGTGACGGTATGAATGAGCTCTTCATAAAGATCAGCATCATTTTCTTCTCGTACGAGCTCTTCCATCACTTCCGCATCTTCTACCGCTTCTTCCATCGTTTCAAAATCGGATACTTTTTCTTTCAACCAATTTGACTCATCAATTACTTTTTGTGCCTCTTGCTGATCGTCCCAAAAAGATGGATCGCTCATGACGTGTTCTAATTCTTCGATTCGTTTCTTTTTACTTGAAAGGTCAAAGAGACCCCCTAAATTCAGTTACCCGTTGTTTCATTCGAGTAATTGATTGCTTTATTTCTGTTAAATCCACTCGTTACACCTCACATAGTTTGCATAATTATCTACCGTGGCAATGTTTATATTTTTTGCCACTTCCACATGGACACGGATCGTTACGTCCAATATTTTCTTTTTTTACGTATGGTTTACGCACTTTTTCTCTTTCGTCTTGCCCGCCGCCTGCAACTGCTTGCGTTTTACCGACGACCGATTGACGTTCTAAGTTACTTTGAATTTGTGCTTTCATAATGTAGCGTGCTGTTTCTTCTTCGATATTTTGAATGAGGTTTTCAAACATGTTGAATCCCTCAACTTGATATTCACGTAATGGATCATTTTGCCCATATGCACGTAAATGAATTCCTTGACGTAATTGATCCATCTGATCAATATGATCCATCCATTTTGAATCGACGACGCGAAGTAAAATTACTTTTTCAAATTCGCGCATTTGTTCTGGTGAAAGTTCTTCTTCTTTTTGGTCGTAACGTGCAATTATTCTTTCCATTAAAATTGCTTTTATTTCTTCTTCATCTTTTCTTTCGATATCCGTTAAAGAAATATCTTCCTGTTCTAATAAGTTACCGTGTGCATATTCAACAATTGCCTCATAATCCCAATTTTCTTCATCTTCATCCATTGTATGAGTTGCGACGACTCGATCGACTGTCGATAAAATCATCTGTTCAATTATATCCCTTACACGATCGTCCGATTCGATTACTTCGAGACGTTGTTTATAAATAATTTCACGCTGTTCACGAAGCACGTCGTCGTAAGCTAAAATCGTCTTACGTGCATCGAAGTTGTTTCCTTCTACTCGTTTTTGCGCGGATTCAACTGCACGTGAAACCATTTTACTTTCGATCGGTTGGCTGTCGTCCATCCCAAGACGATCCATCATCGCCTTTAAGTTATCAGAGCCGAAACGACGCATTAGTTCGTCTTCCATCGATAAATAAAATTGACTCATTCCAGGGTCTCCTTGACGCCCTGCACGTCCACGTAACTGGTTATCGATACGTCTTGATTCATGTCGCTCTGTACCGATAACAGCGAGACCACCGAGATCGACAACTCCTTCCCCTAATTTAATATCTGTTCCACGACCAGCCATATTCGTTGCGATCGTTACCGCACCTTTTTGACCGGCATTTTCAATTATTTCTGCTTCACGGAAATGATTTTTCGCATTTAAGACGTTATGTTTAATGCGCTCTCTCTTCAACAATTGGGAAATATGTTCGGACGTTTCTACAGCTACCGTCCCTACGAGTACAGGTTGCCCTTTTTCATGTCGACGCTTAATCTCGTCGACTACAGCACGAAATTTACCGTCCATTGTTTTATATATCATATCCGGTTTATCGTCACGAATGACCGGTTTATTAGTTGGAATAGCGATGACATCCATATTATAAATATTACGGAATTCCTCTTCTTCTGTTTTTGCTGTTCCAGTCATACCTGCAAGTTTATTGTACATGCGGAAATAGTTTTGGAATGTAATGGAAGCTAAAGTCATACTTTCATTTTGAATTTGTAAACGCTCTTTCGCTTCAATCGCTTGATGTAAACCGTCACTATAACGTCTCCCTTTCATTAAACGCCCTGTAAATTGGTCGACAATAACGACTTCCCCGTCTTCAATAACATAGTCTGTATCCCGATGCATCGCAACGTGCGCCTTTAACGCTTGGTTAATATGGTGAGTTAACGACACGTTACTTAAATCGAATAAGTTTTCGATGTTAAAATATTGCTCTGCTTTATTAATACCACTTTCCGTTAACTGAACACCTTTCGTTTTTTCATCGTACGTATAGTCTTCTTCTTTATTTAACGTTAAAACGAAAGAGTTTGCCCGTTCGTATAAATGAACAGATTTCTCAGCACTTCCCGAAATAATAAGCGGTGTACGCGCCTCATCAATTAAAATCGAGTCAACTTCGTCAATGATCGCATAGTTTAAATCACGCTGTACCATCTGCTCTTTATATAAAACCATGTTGTCTCGTAAGTAATCGAAGCCGAACTCATTATTCGTCCCATACGTGATATCACATTCGTACGCTTCTTTTTTCTCTTCCTTCGTCATTCCACTTACGTTAAGTCCGACAGTTAAACCTAAAAATTCAAATAACTGTCCCATTTCTCGAGCGTCACGGTCTGCTAAATATTCGTTTACCGTAATAATGTGGACACCTTTTCCAGAGATTGCATTTAAATAAGCAGGCATCGTAGATGATAATGTTTTCCCTTCTCCAGTCTTCATCTCCGCGATATTTCCTTCATGTAACACTGTCGCACCAGCTAATTGTACAGAAAAAGGACGCATATTTAACACACGTTTTGACGCTTCACGTACGACAGCATATGCTTCCACGAGCATATCATCTAAACTTTCCCCATTTTCATATCGTTCTTTAAACTGTTCTGTCATCGTTTGTAATTCTTCATCTGAATATGCTTCAAATTTACTTTCAAGCATTTCAATTTGATCAACTGTCTTTTGAATTCGATTCAGTTGTCTTTGGTTGCCATCACCGAAAATTTTACGCAACAATTTTGCCATGTTAAATTCTCCTCATATATAATAATTCACTTTTTTTACGGTTACATAAATATGCTAAAAGTAAAAAATATCATGCACGTATAAAGAACATTGCACTATATGTTATGATACCACTATTTAAAGAACGATGACAACTAGAGTAATGTTTACAGCTTGATTCAAGGAATCTGTATAAATCGAAAAGATACGTATAAACAAAAAAAGAGTAGGGAGAGGATTCTACTCTTTTTTCGTATTGAGGAATGTTAAAGATCGGATCAGTTACTTGGGGATGGAATGGGGAGTGGAAGCAGTGCTTACTCGTTCAACGTCTTCGTAAGTTTCGAGCTTAACTTGCAATTCAGCTACTTTAGCATTCGTTGCAGCAATAATTTGAACGAGCTGCTCAATCGTTTTTTCATGTCTTGTTACTTGATCCTTTAATGATTTGTACGTAGTTACGTCATCCATTCATTCCCTCCTCTTCATTAATTCGTACGTACTGTATTTATACCACACTTTTTTGTTCATGCCGAATTCCCATTTTTTCATTTTCTAAACTGTTTCGACAAATTTTTCGCTTAAAAATTGTGTATTAATTCATTTTTTTACGTTATTTTCCCCCTTTTTTCTCTTATGAGTGGGGAAAATTAAAATATATATGTATCGTTCGACATCATTCGACATATAGTAATTATGATAGAAACAAAACAAGATGCAACGTTCGCTTTCGCTCTTTTGCATCTTGTCCAACATTTTATTTAATTTGCCGGTTCAATTAAACCGTATTTTCCGTCTTTCCGTTTGTACACGACGTTCGTATCGTTCGTCTCCGCATTCGTAAACACGAAGAAGTTGTGACCTAACATATCCATTTGTAAAATAGCTTCTTCTGAGTCCATCGGTTTTAAGTTAAATCGTTTTGTACGAACAATCTCAATCTCGTCTTCTGTTTCTCTCGCTTCTTTTGCTTCATTTTCTAATTCTGCAAAAATATGTTTTGGCGAACCTTTCTGACGGAACTTACGGTTTACTTTCGTTTTATATTTACGAATTTGTCTTTCTAGCTTATCGACGACTAAATCAATCGCAGCGTATAAGTCAGAATTTGCATCTTCCGCACGCAATAACAAATCAGTCATTGGGATCGTAACTTCAATTACTTGTTCATCGTTATAGACACTTAAGTTCACGTGAACATCAGATGTCGGCGGTGTATCAAAGTACCTGTTTAGTTTGTTTACTTTTTTTTCTACGTATTCCCTTATTGCAGGGGTCACCTCAATATTTTCACCACGAATGTTGTAATTCATATAAGTGTCCTCCTTTTTCACATTGTATCCCTTATTATTATACAATACCACAATTCATTGTTTCGTAAACTATCATATGTGACATTTTATGCAAATATTGATTGAATCATGCAAATTATACGTTTAAATAAAAAACCTCCTCTATAAAGGGGTTATACAAATAGGATGTAACTTATAGAGGAGGTTTGTACCATCATTAGTTATATAATTTATAGTTTATATTACTTTTTTTGATCTAAGTACATTCCGTCTGTCGTTTCCAATGAGCCGTACTGGTTTATATACGAACGATTTTGTGCTTTTTGTTGTTTAAATTGAACGATATCAAGTTTTACACGATCATATAATTGATCCATTTTTATTTTAATTTTTTCGTTAAGTTCGATAATTTGTTTTCCCATTCTCATTTCCTCATTAGAATAAGGTGGTTTAATTCGTTTAATTTCTTTTTCACGTTTATCGATTAATTCGTTTATTTTCGCAATACGCTGTGACCGTTCAAGATGACTTTCATCTAACACTTTTAAAATTTCTTCCGTAACACGGTGTACTTCTTCTATAGCTCCCATTACACTTGTGCACCTTGTTCGTAATTAGATGCGCCTTGTTTCAGCACTTCTTTCCAAGTGTCGCGGAATTCTGTAACGAACTCCAACGCCTCTTCTAATTTGTTTA
Organism: Pseudogracilibacillus sp.; assembly: GCA_035303165.1. Lineage (GTDB taxonomy): Bacteria > Bacillota > Bacilli > Bacillales > Amphibacillaceae > Pseudogracilibacillus. Next base: position 60,419 of record DATGRY010000044.1, on the reverse strand, counting down.
TATCGTTTTTTATATTTCCTTGTTGCAAGAGGTAGTATATATAATCATAGAGTGGAAGCAATTGCTTAGATATTTCAATTTCCTGATTTAAAGTTAACATTAATTCTTGAATAATATCTTGCGCTTTTTGGATAAATGTATTTTTCATTTCATAATCTTTTTCATTAACCGCTTTAATTCCTTGGTTAATAAATTTAATGCAACCGTTGTACAACATCATCGTTAATTGAGGACCAGAAGCCGTCGTTATAGCGTTATTTTGATACGCTTCTAGTTGTTTTGTCATCATTGAATATCCACTCTCCTGTTAGTCACTATAATTTACATGCCACCGCCAAATTGAGAAAACAGATAATCCGACTGTTGTGAAAGATTCGCAATTGCTTTTTCCATCGCCGTAAACTGATTCCAATATCGTTGTTCTACGCGAATCATACGCTGCTCAAAGTCACTTATTCGTTTATTTAACTCTTTCATCCGCTTTCCAAGCGTGTAGTTGTCTAGCGTATGATGGCTTTTCCCTGCTTGCCTTTCAATATTCGCTCGTGTTCGATCTAATGCCTCGTCAAAGCGATGTATAATTCCTTTTCCATCTTCTGAATTGGACGTAAATAATTTATAAACGTCTTCTGGGTTATCCCTTAACGCTGCACGTAATTTCTCTTCATCTATTTGCAGTTTACCGCCATCTAAATAGTTCGCAGTTGTCGTAATTCCAATTTCGCTTAATAATGTATACTCTCCACTATCCGTATCGACCTTGCCTTGAAGACTAGAACGTAATGCATACATCCCATCGCGTATGACCGATTCGCCGCGTAAAATACCACTTTTCGCTCTTTCTTCCCAAAGCTCAATTTGTTTATCTGTCATCTCTTCTTTTTGCTCTTCTAATAACGGTTCATAATTGCGGTGCCTTTCTTCCGTCTGTGACTTGTTCATTAGGTCGATCATTTCGTTATATTTTTCAACAAAATTTTTAATCGTTTCGACCGACTGATCGACATCTGTACTTACCGTGATTCGTACGTTCGATTCCGTTACGTCATTTAACTCAAACGTAATCCCATTTAGCGTATACGTGTTCGTCCTAGAATCTATTTCTAAGTTGTCGTTATATGTGAATTTCGCATTTTGCGCACCAGTTTCGCGACTTTGGTCTAATTTCAATACCTCTGTGAAGAATTTGTTTTCATTTTCACCGAGATTAAATATGACTTCTTGTCCACCGTCACTATTTTGTGTGTTATATACACCTGTACGTGTCGTTTCCATAACAACTCGAGGCCCTTCTACGTTAGATTCATCGATAAAGAGCCGAATATTGTTAGAGCGGTCGTTGTTAATACGTGTTAGTACTTGCTGCAACGTATCGCCTTCGCGAACTTCAAATGTATGATCTTGTCGTGTACCATTTTCATCGAACGTGTGAAACGTATGCTCTCCAACATAATCGGATAAATCGATATCGGCTATGTTACTATCAAGTGCCTCTCCAATGTTCATCGCGCTTTTAGCTAGTTGATCGACACGAATGTTATACGATCCGTTCGTAGTAGAAGAACTTGCTGTAGCTGTTACCGCACTTTCATTGGATGATGTTGCTGTTTTCGGATTGTATGTGCGCGATAGTTTCATATCGAGCATTAAATTGTCTAGTTCTAACAATTTACTATTTATTTCCCGGAAGGCATCACGTTTCCACTCTAGTTTCGTCTGTTGCTGTTTCAAGCGATTTAACGGCATTCGCTCAGCTTCCATAAGTTTTTCAACCATTGCTTCGATGTCCATACCAGAGAATATTCCTCCGACTCGCATTACCATTATAAGCCCTCCTTAAAAAGTTACCGAATGTAAACATATAAAACTACGTAACGTTTAGTACGTTACTACACTTTTTCGTCAACTAATAAACCCATATAATCAGCCATTGCATAATACATATCAAGCATTTTCTTCGGTGGTATTTCGCGGATGACTTCATCTGTATTTGGATCGACTACTGTGACATAATATTCGTGTAAGTCTTCGTGATAGACAAACTTTATATTGTGAACAATCGGTTCGATAAAGTTGTTTAATTTATCTGTTACAAGTTTAACATTTTTTTTACTTGCCTCGCCAACTAGCTTATCTTCTCTATTGTTACCTTTTGTTTGCTGTCGTATGTTGTCTGTACTTTGTTGTATGGGCGAAATAGCAAATGTATTTGCATCTACCTTCATAATCCATACAGCTCCTTAACTATTCTAATCTTAATTTTATTATCGGCATAATTGGAAGAATAGTTAAGTTATTTTTACGATTAAATCACTTTTTCGTCTTACCCTCGAGCATTGTCAATAAGTTTTCAGGCAGATTTGCAGCTTCACTATTTTGTAATTGAATCGCATCATATATTTCCTTACGATAAACTTCAATCGACTTCGGTGCTTGTATACCTATTTTTACTTGCTCGCCTTCGATTGCTAATATGGATACTTCGATATCATCTCCAATACGAATCGCTTCTTTCGTTTTTCTTGACAGGACTAACATCGTTAAACCCCTTTCTCTTCATTAGTGGGTAACGAAATTTTCGCTTTCACAGGATATTCATCACTAGATAATATATATTGCTTTGCTAATTTATTCCGTTCATTGATGATTAACGGTGCTTGTAAATTAATCGTGCTTGCATGGAATGGATCTTGAATCGTCATAATAGATAAGACGACGACATCTTGTTCATTTTCAATTTGTAACGTTTCGATTATATGTTCATCTAATGTAAATTCATAATCTTTATAAAATAAATGGGGGTTTGTGACGATAAATGCAAGTTCACTCGTTTGAACAGATTGTAAAATTTGCAATACGTCGTTTCCCGGCAAGTCGATTAACACAAATTTGTTTTCCTCTTTAAATCCGGGTAGTCCCGTCTCAAAGTGAATTAATTTCTGTTCATCTATCTCTATTTTCCCAACATATTTCGTTTCAATATGCATGCTAATTTTTGCTCCTTTTTCGCAATCGTTATACGTACAACGGTTCGAAGTCTATCTTTAATTCTGGATATTGTTCCATCATTATTTCAAGCGAGCCCGGATAATAAGTAATTTCCGGTTTATTTACTTGAACATGAATGATCGGTTTTCGTTCTTGTACGTCTATGTGCACATCCCCACGCTCATAATGAAACTTCACCGCAGAATGTGATGAAGGAACATATTTAATACTCGGAGTTTTAAGTGGAGGTAATTGATTTTCACGTGCTTGATCCGCGATAATCGTATCGGAAAGATGAATGTCAAGCAGTTGCGCACCTTGTTCGGCGCGACGTGTCACTCCCTCATGAAGTAATTGACGCGATAGTTGAGCATTTTTTTCAATGGAGCGTTGCGTACTCATTAAGTTCATTTCTTCCCATGCTTCTGTTTGATCGATCGTCAGTCTTCCCTTTGTCGTCGTCATATTCATTACCGCTTGCGGTTGTTCAATCGACATGTCGGCATGCGGTTGGCGCATTTCAATCTGTGCCATCGACTGTGTCATTCCGATGCGTGCCATTTTCGATTCCATTCGTATTTGTGGCATTTGCATACGTGTCGCCCCTTTTCTTACTTCATTTCGATAAAGTTTTATCGATTCATTTATAAAAAGAGGTAAACCCTGTCACATGAATCGGACAGGGTGCTTTATGTCATTTTATGTACGAACTACCGTAAAAAATCAATTAGTGACGGTTGGATAATTTTCGTTCCCGCCGCTAAAGCCGCACGATGAACAACTTCTTGTGTTAATAAGTTCATAACGGCTTCTTCGAAATCAACGCCTTCGTTTTTCGCCATAATATCTTGAGCAATGACTTCTTGATGACCTAAACGATCTTCAACGAGTTCGAGTCGATTCATTCGAGCTCCAAGTTTCGCTCGCCCATTTACGATGTTTAGTGTACTTTGATTTAACTCTTCGATATTGTCGTTAAAGTCAACGTCTCCATCGCTTCCTAATTTGTCGATGAAGTTTTGAATATGTTCAAACAGCTCATTATCGAACACACCATCTGGATTAACATTCGCTGGGAATTCGATTCCTTTTGACACTTCGATTAACACATCATTCATCGGTTCTGCTAATTCATTTACTACATATTCCCCATTAACTTCGACGATTCGTTCTTTCTCCGTATGTGTACCATTGAAAATGTATTTACCATTTACTCGTGTGTTCGCTAGCTCAACGAGCTGATCGCGCAATTCTTTTACTTCCTCTTGAATACTTCTGCGCTCATTCGGAGTATACGTATCGTTCGCTGCTTGAACGGCTAATTCTTCAATTCGTTGCATCGCTTTTCCGGCTTTATCAAGAACATCATCCGAGTGATCCATCCATGTCCACACTTCTGATGCATTACGCCGGAATTGCTCGACTTCCGCAACTTCTGTCCGATACGAAATTCCTTTCATCGCCACTACAGGATCTTCGGACGGACGACGAATCTTTTTCCCTGTCGTAATTTGTGTTAAATACTTATCCATTTGTGCCTGACTATTAAATAAGTGACGCAATAAGTTATCTTGCATCATCGATTGTGTTATTCGCATAAGTTTTCACCTTACCTTCCGACTAATCCCATTTGGTTAATCACTCGATCGATAAGTTCGTCTACAGCAGTCATATTTCGTGCCGCTGCATTGTATGCATGTTGGAATTTAATTAAATTAGAAATTTCTTCGTCTAAAGATACTGCTGAGACAGAACGACGTGAATGATCTACTTGATCGCGTAAAATCCCTGTATTTCCTGTCATTCGATTCGCACGTTGTGCATCTACACCTAGCTGTCCGACTAACGCCGTTAAAAACTTGCGTGGACTTGTACCTAATCCATCAATATTTTCATTATCAAAAACTTTCGTTAATTCCAACGCATTTTCACCGTTACGGCTTCCTTTATTTGCCACTGCCGCCGCAATTAAGTTAGGATCATCTAAAATTTCTGAAGCAACCGTAATGCTTTCCGCGGTAATTCCGTCAAATTCATCTTTTCGTACGAAAAATTCCTTTCCTTCGTCTCCGTTCATATCAAAACCGCTGCTATGAACTGCATTAAATGCTTCCGCAAACTCTTTAGCAAGTTTATCAAGTTCCGCTAACATTTCCGGGTAAACTCCTACGGCGTTACCATCTTCATCAACGTATCCGTTTGCCTCAATAAGTGCTGTGAAAGAACCGATCGAGCCGAGAATGCTCATATCGTCGTTATGTTCGTCGTCAAAGACTGTCGTGCTCCCTACTCTTACTTCACTTACTAACGTACCCGTATCATCAAAGTCTATTTCTAGCTTATTCACCTCTTGATCCGTTTGGTTATCCGGATCATATGCCTCGATCAGCTTAACCGGAGGGTCGAATGACTTTCCTGATTCATCGACGATTTCTATCGAAGCTAGACCATCCGCTATTTCTAACTCATTCGGACTATTACTACTTTTACTATACGTAACTTTAATATTTATAATTTCAGAAAGTTCATCGATTAAACGATCACGATCATCGTATAAATCGTTCGGTAAATAGCCGTGTGGTTCTAACTTTTGTATTTGATCGTTTACATCTGCGATTTGATCTAATAGCGAGTTAACTTTCTCTACTGTACCTTTTTCGATTTGATCTTTTAAGTCGCCTTGAATCGCTTGTAAACTTTTCGATAAATAGTTAAATGTTTCTGCGACTGCTAATCCTCTCTCTGCAACGACTGCTCGTGCTCCGTCGTTATCTGGATTCGTCGCTAATTCTTGTAACGATTGCCAAAACTGATCCATCGTCCGTGATAACCCATTTTCCGATGGTTCATTAATTAACTCTTCCATTCGGCTTAATGCTTCTGACATCGTATTCCAGTAAGAATATTTACTCGTTTCCGCACGGTACTGTGCATCGAGAAATTGATCACGTACACGTTCAACTGTTCCGATTTTTACACCTGTTCCGAGTTGACCCGCGATATGTGGTTGCACACGGGATGGTACTGGATACGGTTTTGTCGTTACAAACTCTGCACGTTGCCGCGAGTATCCAGATGTATTCACATTCGAAATGTTATGTCCAGTCGTATAAAGTGCCCCTTGTTGTGCGAAAAGGGCTCGCTTTGCCATTTCTAATCCGTGAAAAGTACTCATCTTCTATCTCCTTACCGTTCTATATTTATGCTCTTGAATCGAAAATCGATTGATTTTCTCGCTGTTGCTTTTTATGTTTTTCATCATAGTTAGCACTTTGCACAGTCGGTTGTAATAAATCGAGTGATAGTTGTACAAATTGCATCGACTGTTGTAGTAAATCACTGTTTAATTGCTCACTTTCGCGTATCGAAACGATGACGTTAATTAACTTCGTCACGACATCTTCTAGCTCTCGTTTAGCTGTTTCATCCTCAATCTTTGTGATCAGTTGTTCTACTGTACGTTCATTTGAGGAAATATTCCAAGTGTCATAAAGTCGATCGACTTCTTTTTCGCGTTTCTGCTCTAGCTTTTCAATCAATTGAACGACTTTACGTTCGTCGATTAACAGTTTTGTCAATGCTTCCATATCGTTCGACTTAATCTTTTCCGTTTTTTCATCTGAAATATCGGCAAGTCGTTCATGTAAAGTCGTAAGTTCCGTTAGTTGCATAATTAATGTTTGTACTGACAAAATAAGTCCTCCTTACACTTTACGTGACCAAAAGTCGATCATTTCTTGCGCTGTTTTATCATAATTCACTTTATATTCACCTGACTGTACGAGTTGTTTCAATTCAGTAATATATTTTTCTCTTTCAACTGATTGTGCTTGCTGCATTTGTAAATGCTTCGCTTCAAGCGAGATATCGAGTTGATCATTTTTGCGTTCCGATTTTTTAACATGCTGTTGTCTCATTTGATTACGGTACAACTGCATATACGAATTTGGTCCGTGAACTTTCATCATGAACGCTCCTTTCTCTAAAAACTGCACGTTAACAAAATGTCCATAACGCACCCTATTACTAATATCGGCACGGAATGATAAAACTGTAATCATTATTCGGTTTTTTTATTTTTTTGCATCGTAAAATAGACAGGTTCTTGTTCGCGCTCTTCTCGTTCTTTCTTCACTTGTTCCAATCTTTCATGACGTTCATATTCCTTTCGGATCGTTTCTGCGCAATTTGCACATAGTTTCCCCTCGACGATGTCGACACCACATTGTTCACACGGATAGGCTAGTTTTGGAAATTGAGACGTGCGCAAACGATTTTGTTTAATAAATTTTATAATTAACTCTTCTTCTACTTTCGTCGCTTCAACAATTTCACTTATTGTCGCTTCACGATTTTTTCGTTTCGATAAAAAACGATAGACGATTGTAAATGCCTCTTCTTCCTTTCTAAAGCAATCGTAGCAGATGTCCCGAACACTTTTCGCAAACACTTTTCCGCAATTTGCACAGTTACTTAATTCCACGTTCATCACCTATTTAATCATTTTCTTTATTATATCATATTTTTAGTTACAATTACCCACGAATTAACGTATACGCATACACTTCTGGGCACCCTGAAGCCCGTAATAATGTCGCTGCATGTCGTAACGTTCGACCCGTCGTATATATGTCATCTATTAATATTGTCGGTTTATCAATCCGCTTCGTTAATTGAAAGGGGTTTTTTGTCATTAATCGTTCATACCTCGTTTTTTTCGCTTGTTTTTCATTATGGATGCGAACGAAACATTCCGTCGGTTTCTTCGTTAAAAATGCCGCTAACATATACGCTTGATTAAAAGCCCGTACGTTAAGTCTTTCTTTACTCAACGGGATCGGCACGATCGCATAGTAATTAACCCGTTTTGGAAAGTGATGATGGAACGTTCGTTTAAAAGAATCGCGAAAAATTTCGGCGAGAATGTAGTCCCCACGATATTTCCATTTCGTTATAAATTCTTTCATTTGTTCATTGTATTCATAAATGGAGACATTTTTAATTAACGGGTCGTTGCCACGAAATAATGTCAGCCATTTTTCACAGTCTTGGCAAACGGACGATTTACTTCGTCGAGAACAGCGTTTACAGCGTGAACCGCTTATTCGTTTATACTGTTTTTCACATTCGATACATAGTGGAGATTCTTTTTTTATAGAGAAAAGGTTGAGCCAGTTTATTTCTAGATCGATTTCTCGTTGACAGACGAAACAATATGTCATGTTCATCACCTTGACGTTTAAAAATGATTTAGGACGAATGCTTGAGCAACGCTTCGATTCGTTTGACATTCCATATTTAGCGTATATAAATTACACATTTGTTCGTGTTCATCTACTTGTCATTACGTCTCTTCGTTTTTGCTTATAGTTGCACGACGGTTCATTTCTTCGATCGCTTTTTTCGCCCGTACGATCGCACCCGTCAGACGTCGATAAAGAAAAATTACTTCACCATACGGGTCCTTTGCACTTCGACCTGCACGCCCAGCAATTTGAACGAGTGCTGCTTCGTCAAATACGTCATGATGTGCATCGAGAACAACGACGTCTACAGATGGGAATGTCACACCGCGCTCTAAAATAGTCGTCGTCACAAGAACACGCAGTTGTTGCTTACGAAATTGCTCAATTTTTTCTTCTCGCTGTTTATCTTCGGAATAAACGTACGTTACTTCCAAATCTGTTTTTATTACTTGTTTTTCAAATAATATGTTCGCGATGACAGGTAATAACTTCGTCGCTTGGGTGATCGTTGGTACGAAGATGAGCAGTTGTCGATTCGGTTCCGTACGTTTTGTAAGCCATGAAGTAAACTGTTTCGGAATAAGTGGAGTCTCTTTTTGAAAGGACGAATATGAACTTTGAACGAGCTTCGGAACGGGGAGAGGAAATCCGTGAAATCGCTGAGGAACGAATACGTACGATAGTCGCTTTAACGACATACGACGCTTTTGTTCTTTTCGCGGCGTTGCTGTTAAGTAGATAAAAGCTGCTTTACGTTTTGCGGCACGTTTTACTGCAAATTGTAAGGACGAGTCATGATGATAAGGAAATGCATCTATTTCATCGACTATGATGACATCAAAAGCCTCTTTAAAACGAAGAAGTTGGTGTGTCGTCGAAATAATTAATTGTGTCGTGCCATCGTTATCACGACTTCCGCTATACAACGCTTGAATAGGAACATCGCAAAAAGCATCTTGGACTCGTGGATATAGTTCGCGAACGACGTCTGTTCGAGGTGTTGCAATACAAATACGGAGTCCTGTTCGGAGGGCTTCTGTAATTCCGGGAAAGAGCATTTCTGTTTTTCCGCTTCCAGTCACTGCCCAAATAAGGAGTTCTGTTTTTCGTTGCACTGTTTGAACGATACAATGAGCGGCATGACGCTGAGCTTCCGTAAGCGTTCCCGACCAGCTACACGGGGCATTCCATTGTGGCCATGGATATGGTTCTTTTGTCCAAAAGTATAATAGTTGACATTCCATCACTCGACCCATCATAATACAATTGCGACAATAGTAATGATTCTTTCCGCATATAGAACATGGAATGTAGGCGAAAAGGTTAGGATTCTTATTGTTACAACGGGTACATATACGAGAAAAGAACGAGTTTTGAATAGATGGATACGTGGTAAAGTAATGTGAGGATAATAATTCGAAGAATAACGAATCATTTAAAAGAATTTCTTCACGTAAAAGCAATTTTCCGCTATATCTTTTCGCTATGTCGGTAGGATCGTTCAGTCGATTCGCTTCACTTTCTTTTTGTATAGTTGCGATGGATGAAAATATAATTCTTTTCATCCATCGCTGTAATAATGATCGTAGGCGTAGTATAGTACGTTTCACAGCCATTCCCTTTACGTAGTATACCACGCTACTCCGACTGAACCTTCTCCTAAATGCGTTCCGATCACCGGCCCGAAATAGCTAACAATCGTTTCGACATTCGGAAATTTTGTATGATATTGATCCCTTAACTCTATTGCAGCACGTTCGTTATTTGCATGAATAAAAACGACACGGGCTACTTGTTTGTTTTTCGAGTCATCTTCTAACATACTCATAATGCGGTTAATTGCTTTCTTACGTGTACGTATTTTTTCAAACGGTACGATTAAACCTTCCTCGATATGTAAGATCGGTTTAATGTTTAACACGCTACCTAAAATTGCTTGCGCTCTATTCAGACGACCGCCACGGTGTAAGTGACTTAAGTCGTCGACCATGAAATATGTGCGAGTTTTCGCTTTTATATCATCAAGTGCAGCGATAATTTCAGTAGCATTTTTTCCAGCGCATGCCATTTCCGATGCCGCGATTGCTAGTAAACCTTGCGGTGTACAACTCAATTCCGAATCATATACGTGAACATCAACGCCGTCAACCATATTCCCGGCCGATTCCGCTGCATCGTACGTACCGCTAAATTTGCGTGATAAATGGATTGAAATAATCGTATCATGAGTTTCTTTTAACTTTTCAAACAGTTCGACAAATTCCCCAATTGCAGGTTGGGATGTAGAGGGCAACTCTTCATTCCGTGCAACTTTTTCATAAAACTGTTCTGTCGTTATATCGATTTCTTCTCGATACGTTTCCGTTCCGAAAATTACGCTTAATGAAACAGTATAAATATTATGTTTTTCTCTTAAATCTTTTGGTATATAAGCTGTACTATCTGTTACGATTGCGATACTCAAAGTGTGCCCCTCCTCTATAACAAAGAAATCCCTTACATCCATCTATTAGTTAAAAACTTCAACCCAACCGTTTTTAATTGCCTTTACGACCGCTTGCGTTCGATCATCGACGTTTAACTTTTGTAAAATGTTACTTACGTGGTTTTTCACTGTTTTTTCGCTAATAATTAACGTTTCAGCAATTTTCCGGTTACTTTGTCCCTCTGACAACAATTGCAACACTTGACATTCACGTTTCGTTAGTAAATGAAGTGGTTTTCGGTATTCAATGTCAGCGACATTTGTGCTAGACTCAGATGATTCTAATAGTTTACGATATTCTTTTACAAGATTATGTGTCACTTTCGGATGTAAGTATGATCCACCTTCATATACAACTTGGATCGCTTCCATGAGCGATTCTGTATCCATCTCCTTAAGTAAATAACCTCGTGCACCAGTTTGAAGTGCGTGTGTCACGTAACTTTCGTCTTCATGAATCGATAAAATGATGACTTTTAAGTCCGGATTGTCTTCAAGTAATTCTTTTGTCGTCTCGATGCCGTTTTGCCCAGGCATATTTATATCCATGAGCACGATATCTGGACTATATTCTTCAACGATCCGTTTTGCTTCTGAACCGTCGTCTGCTTCTGCCACGACATCAAATGTCGGTTCGAAGCTTAAAATTCGTTTAACCCCTTCTCTAAAAAGTTTATGGTCGTCTATTAAGGCTATCGTAATAACTTTCTTTGCAATCACAGCCATTCCCTCCACCCTTTTTTCTATATTTTCTATCATTGTATATGTTTCGTAAAGAAAATGCATCTTTCATTTCGTTAATTCATCATTCTTTTAGCTTTTTCGATCAGGATTGTATGGAATAACGATATTAACACGAGTACCTTTTCCAACTTTGGAATCAATGATTAATTCGCCGTCTAACGTTTCGACCCGTTCTTTCATCCCTACTAAACCGAAAGAATGGTCATTTTGTGGTAATGCTTCAGGATCGAACCCTTTTCCGTTATCACGGACGATGATCGTTATTTGATCTGGTAATGTTTCAAGGGCGACGTTAATTCGTGTCGCATCTGCATGTTTAATCGCATTTTGTAGTGCTTCTTGTACGAGACGGAAAATTGCTATTTCATAACTTGCTTCTAATCGCTTTTCATCCCCGAGTAAATTTAATGATATGTCGATGTTATGGTATTCGGACATCGTTTGCACATGCTTTTTCACTGTTGGGAAGAGTCCTAAATCGTCTAGTGCCATCGGACGCAAATCATAAATGATACGGCGAACTTCTTTTAAAGAAGAACGTATATTTTCACGAATGCTTTTCATTTCTTTTAATGCATTATCAATATCACCATCACGAAAAGATAAATCGATTATTTCCGAACGTATTAATATATTCGCTAACATTTGTGCTGGTCCGTCATGAATATCTCGTGAAATTCGTTTTCTTTCCACCTCCTGTGCTTCGATAATTTTTAAGCCGATCTGTTGCTTTTCTTGTGCGCTTTTAATTACTTCGTTCACTTGGCTAAAGTCATCGTGTAAATACGTTAAAACGACAGATACTTTTCTCCCGAGATTCGTCGCATGTTCAATCGTGCGTCTTAAACGAACGATTCGTTGTTCAATTTCGTTTCGTTTTTTACGCAATGCTATTTCTTCTTGTTGCACGAGAATTAATTCCGTTTGTAGCGCATGTGTCTGTTCATACACTTCACGGATATCACCTTCCGAATACCGATTGAACTCTCGACTTACCGTCGCTAATTTTTTTCGAAATATTTTTACTTGTCTTTCGAGTTCATCCCCCTTTCTTATTTGTTCTTTTACTAAAAATTTCGTTTCGACTAACTCTTTCTCTAACTCAGCTAACTCTTCGCGAGTTTCTTCGCTTATATGAAAAATTTCTTCTTTACTTTTTTCAACTGCGGTCGTCATTTCTTCGATAATTTTATCTAACGTTTTTTCTTTCACCTTATTTTTCAACATATTTCCCTTTCACCGACCTATGTTATAATTGAGACAGTACAATGAATCGGAGGAATCATCAATCTATGATAAAACAGTATTATACCGTAAAAAAATCGGGGCATCTAGAAATCATTATACAAAAATCAAAATTTATTGGCTATGTTGAACGAGTAAATAGTGAACAAGAGGCAGTACAATTTGTTCAATCGATAAAGAAAAAACATCACGATGCAACACATAATTGTTTCGCTTATATTATTGGAGATCACGATCAAATTCAAAAAGCAAATGATGATGGGGAACCGGCCGGAACTGCAGGAATACCGATGTTGGAAGTGTTGCGACGACTCAAACTAAAAAACGTAGCAGTAGTTGTAACACGATATTTCGGAGGTATTAAGTTAGGTGCTGGAGGTTTAATTCGCGCTTATAGTTCCGTAACATCGGAAACGCTTAACTATATCGGCATCGTTAAAGGTGCACTCATGCAAGGTATGGCGCTCACGATTGAGTATCCCCTACTAGGTAAGGTAGAAAACGCCGTCCGTAAATCTCCCTATATCGTCGATCATATCGATTATTTAGATAAAGTAAGTTTATCTGTTTACGTCCCAATTAACAAGGTAGAGTCGTGCAAAGAAGAATTGATTAATTTGACGAATGACCAAATCACCATTGATCATACAGATAAAAAATATATTGAAACAGATATCACACCTACTCACGAATAAGCTCAAGTTGTGCTTTTTTCGTTTTCACGAATAGTCCTGTGTCTTTTAATTCCTTTGTTGCAAAAGCAATCGCTTGTTCTGTTGAAATAATTTCTTTTGCTTCTATTTTATTGCGTAGTTTTTTTAATACTTGTTTCAGTTTTTCTTGTTCCAATCTATTCACCTTACTTTATTTATTATCATTCAAATTAGTTGTAAAGGTCCTTTTTCTGTCTAAATGTGGTACATCTTTAGGCACTTACATCTATTTTAAACAATGAACTCACTTTCTACAAGTGTATATCGTAAAGTAACGGTTTTTAAAGCAATTGTTTCCAATTGCTCATATAACATTTATTTTTTAAAATAAATACATACTATTCATTTTTGTTAAACGTTCGTCCGTTTTGACGAACATATTTATCACGTACTTATGACTACTTACTTTTCATAATCGTAATTATTAATAGCTGTTTCGGTTGTTCATTTAGTTTTGGAGGGGATACGAAATGAGGTCATTTTACTTAGCACTATTTTTACTATTTATATTGCTCGTTGGTGGTTGTTCAAAAGGGGAATCGTTTCCATTTGAAAAAATTGATACGTTCATTAGCAACTGGGAAAACGGTGAGTTTTCCTCTATGTATGACATGTTATCTACAGAAACGAAAGAATCATACGACACAGAGCAGTTCGTCGAGCGTTATGAAAAGATTTACAACGATTTACAAATTGAAAATTTACAAATTGACGTACAAGAACTAGAGAAAGAGGCACTTGAAAAAGCATTAGAAGAAGGGGTTGCTTCCTTTGATCTTTCCGTTTCAATGGACAGTATCGGTGGTCCAATTGAGTTTAAAGAAAAACTGACGATGCGTGCAGAAACGGACGAAGAGGAAGAAGAATCGGAATGGTTTTTCGATTGGACTCCGGCACTCATTTTCCCCGAACTAGCTGACGGAGGAAAAATTAGAATTGAAACAATGCCTGCAAAGCGTGGTGACATTTTAGACCGTAATCAAATGCCGCTTGCGATTAACGATATCGCTTATGAAATAGGCGTCGTTCCGAATAAATTCGTTCATGAAGCGGCGGAAAAAGAACATGTTGCTCGTCTTTTGCAAATAGATGTCGATACAATTGATGAAAAACTGTCTCAATCATGGGTTCAAGATGATCATTTCGTTCCCTTAAAGACAATTGCTAGTACAGACGAGGAAAAGTTTAATGAATTGTTGACGATCCCGAGTGTTTCTTACGTAGAGACGGAAGGGCGCACATATCCTTCCGGTAAAGCTGCCGCTCATTTAACAGGGTATATTGGTCCTGTTACAGCAGAAGATATGGAAAAACATGCGGATAAAGGATATAAAGATGGTGATTTCATTGGAAAACGCGGTCTTGAGCAGTTGTTCGAAAGCGAGTTACGTGGGGAAGACGGTGCAAAAATCTTCGTAGAAAAAGAAAATGAAAATGGTGAAATAGAAAGTGTCACATTAGCCGAAAAAGAAGTAAAACACGGAAAACATGTCCAAGTGACGATCGATGTGAACATTCAAGAGAAAGTGTTTGACGCATTCGATAAAGAAGCTGGAACAGCAACAGTCATTAATCCGAAAACAGGTGAAATATTAGCGCTCGTAAGCGCGCCGTCATTTGACCCGACTATGTTCGTCTACGGTATTTCCCAAACCCAATGGGATGCATTAGCAGATGATGAAGCTGAACCGTTTTTAAATCGATTTAGCGCTACATTTGCACCTGGTTCTGTCATTAAACCGATTACAGCTGCCGTAGGTCTTGCAAACGGTTCAATCGACCCGGAGGAAGGGTTAGAAATAAAAGGGTTAACATGGTCCAAGAATGGTTGGGGCGATGCGAAAGTAACTCGCGTCTCCACATCCGATAAACCAGTCGATTTACAGTCCGCATTAGTGCGATCAGACAACATTTACTTTGCCATGCAGGCAGTCGAAATGGGAGCAAACAAGTTTAATGAAGGATTAGAAAATTTCGGTTTTAACGAACAGTTACCGATCGATTACCCATTTAAAGCGTCGCAAATAACGAATGATGGGAAAGTAAACGATGAAATTTTACTCGCTCATAGTAGTTATGGACAAGGAGAATTGGAAGTAAATACATTACACATTGCATTAATGTACTCTGCTTTCATAAATAAAGGAAATATCGTCAAGCCTGCTCTTTTAGCCGACGATCCAACGAGTGAAGTATGGATCGAGAATATTATGAGTGAAGAAGATGCGGAGCTAGTGAGTTCTTACTTACGGGATGTAGTTTCCGATGGAACAGCGAAAGTTGCAAACGATGAAAAATTTCCGATCTCTGGCAAAACAGGTACTGCAGAATTAAAAGCTGCTTACGATGCAAAAGGTCATGAAAACGGTTGGTTCATCGGCTATCCGACGGAAAGTGAAAATATGCTCGTCGCCATGATGGTAGAAAAAGCAGAAAATATCGGATCGAGTAGCTATGTTGCAGAAAAAGTATATAAATTATTAAAAGATATAAATAAGTAAAACAAAAAAGTAACTGCACATTACATGTAAAATGTTTTACGTGCAGTTACTTTTCTTTATCATTAGTCGAAAAACGATAATGACCATAGTCCACCCTTCTTTTTACAATCATAACCATTTCACTAGCGACTCAAATGTTGCTTCATCTTTATCATCAAGGGCCTGATCGATTAATCGCTTAATGTTCTCTCTTTCTAGATCCATAATAACTTGTTCTGTCTGTTTATTAATCTGTTTTCTTTTTTTCGGATCTAAAGGTGTTTTTTCTTCATACGGACGTATGATTTCTTCAATTTGATCCATGAAATCACTTAAAGAGGTTAGCTTCCCAATCGTAAAATACGTAATATCTTTCCCTTTTTGAAAAGCTAACTTTGTATCCGTATTTACTATTTGCTTCGTTTTTCGGTTAACTAAAATTTCTTGACCTTCAATTGGAACGAAATGGTATACTTTCTTATCAATAAGTAACGAGAAATATTGAAACGCCAATATAATTCTAATGTACTTCGAATTTAGTTTAATGTAATAAGGCTTTAACAACTTAACAGATACCATGTCCCCACCTCCTATTAGAAGCAAATATTGTTAGTTGATATATTTTACACTGTTTTCAGAAAAATTGCAAGAGTTAAAATTTACTATTAACTAGTTTATTTAGGACGAACGATAGATCTTCTTCTTTTATATTTGCATAGTGCGCCTCCTTTTCATCTCTAAATTTTCTCGTTGCACGTAAATCCCTTAATCCTGCCCGCACTTTTTCTTTATAGTTTGACTGCAACTGCTTTAATTCGTTTGCATATTTTTCATCCGTTCCATTCGTTACCGTTAACTCGTACAGGTCGACAATTGTGTCACTTTCTCGTTCAGGAAACAACTCATGCGGTGCCGTACTGTCGAAAAAACAGCAATTCAATTCACGAATAATTCCCATATCGATACTTAACGGGTCAAAGCTACAACGATACTTTTCAATCGTATAGCCTTTCTCTAACGCAGTCGTTAACAGTTCATTCATAAAAAACGATTTACCAGTACCTGCTCGCCCTTTCACAAATATTCGCTGTTCCACTGGTGCAATTATATTTTGTACATTGTGGACAACTCCGTCGGGTGTGTTCGTACCAAAAAATCGTTCATACACGAACGGGCGTTTTAATTTGCGTTTCTTTTCTCCAGATGATGTTTGATCTCGATTTTGTTTGTCGTCTTGTCGTTCTCTTACGGATCGATTCATTTTTGTTCTATTTTCTTCTACAGCGCTGCTATCAATTGTAGACGTTTTGTTTTTACGTAAGATTAATTTTTCTTTCCAATTTGATGCCACTTCATTCGCCCGTTCAAAATCCATTTCCCGAATATATACTTGCTCAATATCGTGATGTATTTGTAAAGCTAACGTGAAATTTTCATATGCTTTTTCTTGCAGTTTTTCAATCTTCTCATGGAATCGTCGTTCTATTTCGTCGTCTATTATGGGGATGTGAGCCGTTACATTTACGTTTGTCACTCGTTCTACGAATGACTCTGTAACGAGCGTTTCGTCAATAAAAGCGAGCGATTCATTCCGGAAAATGACTCCCTCTAAATATTGCTTCCCCTCAGGACTATACAAAATTTCCGCCGGTGTATCGAACATGTTTATAAGCTGTTTAAAGAGAGCAGTTTTTACAAAAAGGGATGGATGATAGATTGAGATAACGTGGTCGATGTTAACAATGTTCGATAGTAACAAATTAACCTTTCCTTGAGCTGTGTGACCACTTACGTAGTAAGCAATGTTGTTCACAAATATTCACTTCCTTTAAGCACTTTATAATTACTATATGAAAGTGAACCGTTTGTGATTTATTCTATCATACAATAATTAGAATTTTACCGAATGTACGTCCAGACGTAACCTATCAGAAGTTAATCGTTTCTTCGTTAAGTAACTTATTTTATTAAAAAGTAAATTCTCAAGAAAAGTGTTGTAACAATTCTTGAGAATAAATGACAGAAGACGTTATACTACATTCGTCTACAACGACATTTTATCAAGCTCTGCTTGTTCTTCTTCGGTAAAGATGCGTGAGCGTGTTAAAAATCGTTTTCCTTCAGGATTTTCTAGCGAGAACATACCACCGCGCCCTTCCACGACGTCAATAGTTAACTTCGTATGTTTCCAATATTCGTATTGGTCTTTGGACATGTAAAATGGTGCACCACCGATTTCGCCGAGTAAAACGTCTGATTCGCCAACGCGAAATTCACCGAGTGGAAAGCACATGGGCGAGCTTCCATCGCAACAGCCACCTGACTGGTGGAACATAACGGGACCGTGGATGCTTTCTAAATGTTTAATAAGCTCTAGCGCTTCCGTTGTCGCCGTTACTCGTTCAACCATTTGTTTCACATCCTTTCATTACTAACATTGTACCGTTATGATGCATGTTTCATGCACATACAAACGAAGTACTGTTAGAAAAGCTCTCACGCAAGACGTGAGAGCTTCCTAATTAAAACAATCCAGTCGGTCCTTCGCTATAACTTACGAGTAAGTTTTTCGTCTGTTGATAATGGCTAAGCATCATCTTATGTGTTTCACGGCCAATTCCGGATTTCTTATAGCCACCGAATGCTGCATGTGCTGGGTATTGATGGTACGTATTCGTCCAAACACGCCCCGCTTCAATCGCACGACCGAAACGGTATGCTTTATTAATGTTACGTGTCCAAACACCAGCACCGAGTCCATACAACGTGTCGTTAGCAATCTCTAACGCTTCTTCGTCATTTTTAAATGTCGTCACAGCTAAAACTGGTCCGAAAATTTCTTCTTGGAAAATGCGCATCTTGTTATGACCTTTAAAGATCGTCGGTTGGATATAATAACCGCCACCTAATTCACCGTCTAATTCATTTTTGTCGCCACCGACTAACACTTCTGCACCTTCATCGCGGCCAATGTCTAAATAAGACATTATTTTCTCCATTTGTTCTGTCGATGCTTGTGCACCCATCATCGTATCAGTATGAAGTGGATGACCTATTTTAATTTCTTTTACGCGAGCGATTGCTCGTTCCATAAACTCATCGTAAATGGATTCGTCAATTAACGCACGTGATGGACAAGTACATACTTCCCCTTGGTTTAGTGCAAACATGACGAGTCCTTCGACTGCTTTATCTAAAAATCCGTCATCTTCATCCATCACATCTTTAAAGAAAATGTTCGGTGATTTCCCACCGAGTTCTAACGTAACTGGGATAATATTTTCCGAGGCGTATTGCATGATGAGTCGTCCAGTTGTCGTTTCACCAGTGAAAGCAACTTTTGACACACGACTATTTGAGGCTAATGGTTTGCCGGCTTCAAGACCAAAACCGTTTACGACGTTTAATACTCCAGGAGGTAGCACATCTTTTATGAGATCGAGTAAAATGTGAATAGAAGCTGGGGTTTGTTCTGCGGGTTTTAATACGACACAATTTCCTGCTGCGAGTGCTGGTGCAATTTTCCACGTTGCCATTAAAATTGGGAAGTTCCATGGGATAATTTGTCCGACAACACCGACCGGCTCGTGAAAATGATAAGCAACTGTGTCATCATCAATTTGACTTATCGTTCCTTCTTGTGCTCGAATAACTGAGGCGAAATAGCGAAAATGATCGGCTGCAAGAGGCATATCTGCTGCTAACGTTTCCCGAACTGCTTTTCCATTATCCCACGTTTCAGCAACAGCGAGCATTTCTAAGTTTTCCTCAATAATATCGGCAATTTTATTTAGCATGTTCGCTCGTTCTGTCGGCGATGTTTTCGCCCAAGCCTCCTTCGCTTTATGCGCTGCGTCTAACGCTAATTCGACATCTTCTTTCGTCGATCTAGCTATTTCACAAAACACTTCACCTGTAACTGGGCTCGGATTTTCGAAATAATTTCCGTTTACAGGTGGCTTATACTCACCTCCGATGAAATTGTCGTACCTATCCTTGTACGAAACGATAGCACCGTCTGTGTTAGGGTTTGCATACTGCATCCAATTTCCTCCTTTTAATTTGTAATCGCTTCCAAAGGTGTCAAATCTAGTTAGCTATTCATCATTATAATAACAATTTCCCTTTAGCAATTCAATCCCATTTTATCATTTTAGTGCGATAAACAACGTATAGGTAATACAAAAAAATTGTTTCGAGATAATTTTATGAGGAGAATGAAATAACATTCACCATAAACGTCCTACTAAATTGAAAGCATCCCATTTGACCGTTAGTGGTGGTAAATGGACAATAGCTAGGTTATATTTTGGCATAGTTATAACGAAAATACTAGTGGAGCGAAGCATCTACAAGATTTGAAGAATGAACCATAGTTTGCGATCGTTATCGGGAGCTTGCACTTTAAGACAAAAGAAAATCGGCTGCAATAACCGTTCAAAAGCAGCCGAAAAAAATTATGACAAGACGAACTTTTCGATCGCTTGAGCTACACCGTCGTCGTTGTTAGATTCAGTCACATAATCAGCGATTTGTAATATTGGTTGTTGTGCATTTTTCATCGCTACGCCGACACCTGCTTGTTCAAGCATTTTATAATCGTTTAAACTGTCGCCCATCGCAATGACAGCATCCATCGTAATATTTAACTTTTCACAAATAAGGTGAAGTGCTTTCGCTTTATGGACATCGCGATAATTTATTTCAATATTTTTTACACTTGAATTTGTTATTTCTAAATCAGAAAATGTATCTAAATATTGTAAGACGAACCTTTTTTCTTTCTCCGTTAAATTACCGTAACCCATTTTTAACCACGTATGTTCGTGGAAATTTTCCGGTCGGCTAGATCGCCCGAATATGTTATCGCTAGCAACCATCCACATATGTAAATGATGTTTGTGACCGAAGTTCCATAGTTGTTCAATTCGTTCAGACGATATTGGAAAATGTGTCAAAAGTTCATAGTTTTCGTCCCAAATTTCCGCTCCGTTAGACGTAATGATGTAAGAAGATAAATGTAATTCATCATAAAAAGATGCACACATCGGCAAAGGTCGTCCTGTACATAGAACGACGTGTATACCGTTATCTAATGCACGTTGGATCACTCCAGCAGTATACGAAGTGACGACTCCATCATCATTTAATAACGTGCCATCGATGTCTAATGCGATTAATTGTATCTTTCTCATCCATACCCCTCTACTTTAATACATATTTTCTTTGTCCTGCGTAGAAACCGAAACAAATAATACATAGTGCAATAATGATGAGTGAAATTAGCGGGATTGTCCACGCTTTCGTTATGTCATAAATGTAACCGATTAATACAGGTCCTACCGCTGCAATAATGTACCCGATCGACTGTGCCATACCGGATAAATTAGCGGCATCATGTGCATTTTTCGCACGGATAGATAAAAATGATAACGCTAATGCAAAATTACTACTTGAGGCAGCGCCGATTAACGTTACGGACGCGATGTAAAGTAATAATGATCCACCGAACAATAAACCGATAATCCCGACAATGTAAGCGATATTTGCTATTAAAACGATCGCAATCTGATTATGTAAACGAACGGCTAAAATAGGTACGATAAAACTAAACGGTATCGCTAAAAACTGAAAATACGATAACATGTACCCGGCTGATATTTTCGTAAAGCCGCTATCCATTAACAATTCCGGTAACCACGAAATCGTCACGTAATAAACGGTCGACTGAAATCCCATAAAAAGTGCAACCATCCAAGCGAGGTACGATTTCCATACCGTTCGCCGATTCTTATGTTTTTGTCCCGTAAACGTATTACTTCTCTCATTGTCGCCGGCAAGTTTTCTAGCGATATATACCCAAAGGAAAAATGCAAAAACAGCGGGAATAATCCAAACGAAAAGTGCCCAACTCCAGCCGAGATGCAAACCTTCTGCTAACGGTGCACTGACACCAGAAGAAATCGTCGCTAACAATGCCATACATGTTGAATATAGGCTCGTCATTAAGCCGATTTTTAACGGGAATCTTGATTTAATAAAGCTCGGTAATAAAACGTTACAAATCGCAATTCCTAAGCCGATTGCTAACGTTCCGAGAAAAATGAGCGGAATAACTTTGATCGAACGGATCGCAATGCCGATCATTAAAATGAGTAAGCCGACGGCAAGTGCACGCTCATTTGTTAACTTATGCCCTAGTTTCGGAGCAAGTGGTGACATAATGGCAAATGCTACTAGCGGAAGACTCGTTAATAAAGCAACACTCCAGTTGGCAAAGCCGACATCGTCACGAATCGTACCGATCAATGGGCCGACTGCAGTAATCGATGGACGTAAATTAAATCCGATAAAAATAACACCGACAAATAAAACGATTTGCATCATCTTACTATATTGTTCTACAGTTCGTAATTGTTCCAAGCGTACCCACCACCTTAACTTCATGCAACAAACGGACGATGAATGTGCATCACGTAGCATTTGACGTGATACATATCATAACATATTTTCATATGCTCGTTGAAAAAATTGCTTTTTATGACGAGTTTTCATCTTTTATATGCCGTCCATTTGTCATTGTGTATCGTATATGTTAAGAAAACAAGCATTTCTTTTCACGTTTCAAACGGGCTTGTTCATGTTATAATACGGTTGAACATTCGAAGGAGGAACGACACGTTGAGTGAACAACCGATTAAATATACGAGTAAAATAAATAAAATTCGCGGGTTTGCACTCGCTTTAATTTTTGCCGGCATGATTGTCATGTACGGAGGGATCTTAACGAAAAATATCCCTTGGTTAATGGGAACATTTTTCGTTCTTGGTTTGTTGCTTATCCTTTTCAGTACACTCGTCTACTTTTGGATTGGTATGCTTTCGACGAAAGCTGTTCCGATCATTTGCCCATCGTGCGAACGCCCGACGAAAATGCTTGGACGCGTCGATGCATGTATGTATTGTAAACAACCGTTAACGCTCGATAGAGAGTTAGAAGGACTTGAGTTTGATGAGAAATATAATACACGAGCATATCGTCGAAAACAGAAAGAAGAACGAAAAAAAGCGAAAGAGGATTAACGAATGAGTATTTTCGAACGATACGAGCCTTTTTTACTTTTCGATTTTAATAACAAAGGGAAAGAGGAACGAACATTTTTTACGAAGCCGACGAAAATTGTTACGACGAACCGCTTCGATGAGATTGATTCGTGCTTACGCCAAATTGATATGGCCGTTTATGACGGGTATTATGCTGCAGGTTATATAAGTTATGAGGCTACGTATGCCATGAAACGAATAAAAGAAGAACGAAAAACGACGACCGAACCACTTTTATGGTTCGGTATCTTTTCTAAAAAAAGCACGTTCCCTAGCGTAAAACAGCAATCTTTTGAAACGTCCTCATGGGAAATGCAAGAGGACGAAAGTGACTATCGGCTTGCTGTACAAAAAGTATTAGACTCTATTCATCAAGGTGAATTAGAACAACTAAATTATACCGTACGCTTTAAAGCATCCTTTTCCGGCTGTCCATATTCGTATTATGAATCGTTAAAAAGAGCACAACAAGCGGATTATTGTGCGTACTTACATATTAATCATCAACATATTTTATCGATTTCTCCGGAACTATTTTTCCATTACGATCAGGAAAAGCTGACGCTAAAACCGATGAAAGGAACGAAAGAACGTGGATTAACATATGAAGTCGATAAACAGAAGAAACGCTCCCTTTTTACGTCGCCGAAAGAACGCCACGAAAATGATTTAATTACACAATTAATGATCGATGAATTAAATTGTTTTGCTGAGCGTGAACATATTCATTTGCGTGATCAATATGCTGTTAGAACGTATCCGACAGTTCATCAAATGACGACGACGATTGAAGCTGATGTGAAAGAAGCATGTCGTTTTTCCGAGCTCGTTACACAATTGTTTCCATGTGGTTCGATTGCGGGAACACCGAAAATAACGGCGTTAGAACGAATTAGCGACTTAGAATGTGAACCACGTGGTGTATATTGTGGTGCGATTGGTTTTATTACACCAGATAACGAAGCAATTTTTAACGTACCTATTCGTACGGTATCGATTAATGATACGACAAGGGAAGCACTTTATGGTGCAGGTGGTGCGATTACAAAACATTCAAACGTAGACGATGAATATCAAGAAGTGTTAACGAAGACGAATGTATTACATTACGATGCACCCGACTTTTGTTTAATAGAAACATTCTTATTAACGAACGGTTCCTACTTTTTATATGACGAACATATGCGACGGTTAGAGCAGTCAGCAACTTATTTTCAGTTTTCTTTTTCGCGTGAAGAAATAGGACGTAAGCTTCATAACGTCAGAGCTAAACACCAAGATGGAAGTTGGCGCGTTCGTCTAACTATAAATGAGCGAGGAGAAAGTGAAATTGACATTGAAAAGCTTAAAAATCTGGCAAGTAATCGTGTTCGTCTTGCAAAAAAACCGGTTGAAAAAGACGACATCTTTTTATACCATAAAACGACAGAGCGGTCTATATATGAGCGGCATGCTCCGACAGAAGACGAACCTTACTTTGACGTCTTACTTTGGAATGAACAGAACGAAGTTACTGAGTTTACGGTTGGAAATATCGTCGTAGAACTCGATGGAACACTCGTAACACCTCCCGTTACGAGCGGATTGTTACGTGGTACATTTCGCGAACATCTCATACGTAGAGGGACGATTCAAGAACGGATCATTTATGTCGATGATTTAATACGCTGTACGAACATTTGGTTTATTAATAGCGTTCGAAAATGGGTACGAGTAACACTTGAAATATAACGACAAAAACACCCCTACTGTTACAATGAACTCGTAACGATAGGGGTGTTACTTTCAACGTAAAACTATACTTCAACTTTTTTGGATATTTCCGCGCAGTCCGCACACTTACCGTATAACTCCATTCGATGATGACTTATTTCAAAACCACTAATCTTTTCAGCAAGGGATTCGATCTCATCCAATGTCGGATAGTGGAAATCGACGATTTTCCCACAATCATTACAAATAATATGATAATGTTCATTCATATTACTATCGAATCGACTGGAATCATCACCATACGTTAACTCCCGCACTAGGCCAATTTCTTTTAAAATACGT
Organism: Pseudogracilibacillus sp.; assembly: GCA_035303165.1. Taxonomy (GTDB): domain Bacteria; phylum Bacillota; class Bacilli; order Bacillales; family Amphibacillaceae; genus Pseudogracilibacillus. The sequence continues at coordinate 35,359 of DATGRY010000044.1, read as the reverse complement.
AAGTTGTTGTAAACCGTTGCCACACTCATATTTGGAAATTTTCCCTCGAGTGCACGATAAATCTCATCAGCAGTAGGGTGTGACATGGATGTTAGTAAGTATTCAAGAACCGCATGACGTTGTGGAGTAATCCGAACTCCAGCTTTTTTCAATGTATCGATCGCTTGTTGTAATTTATCTTTTGACACCGTCATGCACCTCGCTTTCACTTCAGATTTCTATATACTTAAGAGAGTATATTTCTTATCTTTAGTTTACATGGAAATAGTACTAGATGTCAATCTAAACAGACTACTGATTAATAATGAGTATAAAATAAGTTTTATTATAATCGAAATGAAATAACTTTTATAAGAGACTTACAGTCCGTCTTCCTCCACTTGTAACGTTATTTCATTTCCGTTTAATGCAACATTTACATATCTTGCAGCAACGAATAAAAAGTCGGACAGCCGATTTAAATACGGGATAACGAGTGATTCCTCACGTAAATCGGCTTGCATTGCTACTGCTAACCGTTCAGCTCGGCGGACAATCGTCCGTGCAACGTGTAACGCACTAGATGCTTCATGACCTGATGGTAAAATAAATTGCTTTAACGGCGGAAGTGTTTCATTCCACGCATCGATACATTGCTCTAAATGATCGATATGCGTCTGTTTTAAAATCCATGGGACGTCTCGTTCTTTTGGCGTCGAAACTTCCGATCCGACATGAAACAATATCGTTTGTACTCGATACATCTCTTTTAAAAATGTTTCTTTTTCGTCCCATTGTACGTTTCGTAGTAAGCTGAGTGCAAAGCCGATCATCGAATTCGCTTCATCACACGTACCATATGCTTCTACGCGCACGTCATCTTTATTTACTCGATTGCCATAGACGAGTGATGTTGTCCCTTTATCACCTGAACGTGTATAAATTCGCACGTTGCACTTCCTCTCATTTCATATTGTTGCCATCGTAACGATTGATTATAAGTTTTGTTGAACAAATGACATCGTCTCTTCGATATGGTCTTTCACACGAACTTTACGGAACTCTTTTCGTACAACGCCTTCCTTATCGATAATAAACGTTGAACGTTCGATGCCGTAAAACTCTTTCCCGAACATTTTCTTCAATTTCCAAACATCATACAGTTTTGAAGCGACTTGATCCACATCCGCTAGAAGTTGAAACGGTAAATCATGTTTTTCAATAAACTTCTGGTGACGCTCAATCGGGTCAGGACTCACACCGACGATTACTGTATTTAATTTTGCGAACTCCTCGTGATGATCACGAAAATCTTTCGCTTGTGTCGTACATCCTGGTGTCATATCTTTCGGATAAAAATATAAAATAACGTTTTTTCCTAAAAAGTCTGTTAATTGTACTTCTTCACCCGTTTGGTTTTGCAACGTAAAATTTGGTGCCTTTTCACCTACTGTTACAGCCATCTATATCCCTCCAAAATTGTTCGTACTACGTATACTATAACATAAACGAAGTTTTGCACTGAATAAAAAAGGTGTCAAGGTTTACGGAGTACGTTGACGTTCGATATTTAAGTGAACAATTTTTAATACGAAAGCAGTCGGAAGAAGGTAGCCGATTAATGATTGAACGATGGCAATGAACCGACCAATACCGAGTGGTGTAATGTCGCCATAACCGATCGTAAGTAGCGTCACTCCGCTAAAATAAAAACAACGTAGTAAAAGACCACCGAGTGAAACTGGGGTATCACTTGCATTGTCAATGAGCGTTTGCTTGTAAAAGGAAAGTAGAAAATAAATAAGACCAAAACCGAGAATGACGATGACATAAATGAGGAGCAACGTATAAAATATTTCTAACGAAATGGAAGTAACTGATTTTTTCGCTCTCTCTTTGTACGTAAAGGAGAGAAACTGTACCATACTAATCATAATGATCGTTAAAAGAATACATATGAACAAAATTTTCATTTTTTATACCTCACTTTACGTTCGTAAGTGAAGAGTATTTATATGCTCGTTTTCTTATTCGGACATTTCTTTATAAAACTGCATGCTGTATTCTAAGTTAAACAAATTACGTATTACTTACACACTATTCAAAGCTCTTTTCAATTATACTTTGATTTATTAAACTATATATTTACTATTATCGTGTAAAACGACGTTAGCGAACATTCAAAATTAAAAAGGAAACATCCTCTAACGTATACGCGCTAGAGGATGTTTCTATCATATGAAATAATGTTAGTTTCATACACCGTATATTGTGCAACACGGCAGATTTTATTACTGTTTTTACTCATGTAAGACAGCTTCAAGCGGTTCTACTTCGCCGAAATCTTGTACTTGGTACAGTTCATAATAACTTCCACGTTTACGCATTAATTGTTCATGTGTACCCATCTCTGTTATTTCACCATGTTCAAGTACGATAATTCGATCTGCATGCGTAATCGTCGCCAAACGATGGGCGACGATAAACGTCGTACGATCCGCTGTTAACTTTTCCATCGCTTCTTGAATCGTCTGTTCACTTTCTAAATCGAGTGCGGACGTCGCTTCATCAAATATTAAAATTGGTGGGTTTTTTAAGAAAACTCGTGCGATCGCGACGCGCTGCTTTTGACCACCTGACAGTTTCACCCCACGTTCACCAACGAGCGTATCGTAGCCGTCCGGAAGTTGCACGATAAAATCGTGAGCGTTCGCCGCTTTTGCCGCAGCGATTACTTCTTCATCTGTCGCATATGGATTCCCCATCCGAATGTTCGTTGCAATCGATTCACTGAATAAAATGTTATCTTGTAATACCATGCCGATATTGTCACGTAATGAACGTTGTGTCACATCACGAATATCGATTCCATCGACCTTAATCGATCCGTCGCGGACGTCATAAAACCGTGGAATTAAACTAACTAATGTCGATTTCCCACCACCACTCATTCCGACGAGTGCGACTGTTTCTCCTTTTTCGACGTCTAAATGGACATTTTTCAGTACATCACCTTTATCTTCTTCATATTGAAACGAAACATTTTCAAACGTTATTTTCCCTTTGACGCGACTTAATTCGAGTGCATCGTCTTTATCTTTTATATCGTACGGTTCATTGACGAGTTCATAGACACGGTCGATCGAAGCAATCGATTGCGTTAACATCGTAGAAGCATTAATTAAACGACGTAATGGACTATAAACACGTTCCATGTACGCAACGAATGCGACCATCGTTCCGATTGTTAAGCTACCAGTTATTACTTGATAAGCAGCAAAAGCGATGACGAGTAGTGGCGCAAGATCGGTAATCGTATTTGTCGCCGCAAACGTTTTTGCATTCCATTTCGTATGTTCGATCGCTTTCGTTAAAAAGTTTTCATTTCGCTTGCCGAATTGTTCTTGCTCATACTCTTCTAATGCGAAACTACGTGTGACAGGAATACCTGCAACACGTTCGTGTAAATGACCTTGTACTTCTGCTAATGCTTGTGAACGTTCTCGTGTTTTTTGTCGAAGTCGTGCATAATAATATTTCACCGCAAAACCGTACAATGGGAATAAAATGATTGCAACGATCGTTAGTTTCACATTCATCGTTAACATAATACCGATCGCAATTAAAATGGTCACCATATCGAGCCAGACATTCATGAGCCCAGTAACGACGAACGTTTTCGTCTGTTCTACGTCATGAATTACCCGGGAAATAATTTCCCCTGTTTTCGTATTCGAGTAATAACGTAAACTTAATCGTTGTAAATGATCGAATATGCTATCCCGAATATTATATAAAATTTTACTTGCCACGTATTGCGCTAAATATTGGCGGTAATATTCAATTGGTGGTCGTAAAATTAAAAAGACGATGAAAGAAATTCCTAATAACCAAAATAAATTGCTCAGTTTTTCCGCCTGCGTCATATCACCTTGAATAATCGTATCGATAACATACTTTAAAATGAGCGGAATCAGTAGCGGAATAGCAAATTTCAAAATGCCGATGATAACTGTCGCAACAATATGCCAAAAATACGGTTTAACAAACTTCATATAATGTCGAATCGAATCCATGATTTATCTTCCTTTATAAAATATAGTCCCCACTTATATAAATGCTACGTTTTAAAACGTTACGTTCTCTATCATCTTTATCGCAATCTATTCGCCCTCTTTAGAAGACTAACACTTGCGATAAAACACCAAGCGGAAAGCCTTGCTACGAACGTAACAAGGCTTTTCATTTCTACGAAAAAAATGTACGTGACCAATGTGCAACAAATGAATCGTTAAATGGGGTTTCTCTTCTTTCAATCATCTGTCGCACGCTATTTATACTCGTATATACTTCGTTTACGACGTCATTCGGATAGTTGTAACGTCGCTTATTTTCCAAAAACTCCATCTCATCGACTATTTCATATGACGAGTCATTGTGAACGATGAAATCGATATCGTAATCAATATATTCGATCGTTCGCTCTTTATACATAACGGGCGAACTTATATTGCAATAGTAGTAGTACGGTTCTGTTAACATGACAATAACATTGAACCAACGTGTCCGGTGAAAATAAAAAATCGCTTTCGTATCTGTCACCCATTTCTGGCGATCAGCTTCCATGACAGGCGTAAATTCATTATAGCCAATGACGACGTCTGCTTCATCAAAGCCGATCACATTTTCTAACCAGCGTCGATGGATGGAACCGTCGTGTTTTTTACTAACGATTTCTACCCGCTTATGTTGCTTTGAAATTGTCATGAACCTACCTTTCATATACGTATATATTCAGTATACCGTTTGACTAAACGGAATAAAAGTAACTTGTTTACTTCATTTCACCTCATGACATTTTCCCCAACTGTTCCACCGATTGTCACGACGGTACGTATAGTTCTGTAAAAAATTTTCCTTGTTCATAGCATGAAACATCATTTTTTCTAGATAAAACTGTACAAGAGTGAAGACAAAATAGAATCGCTCCCCAATATAAGCGCAAAAATAATATACGCCTATATAGAGGAGCGATCCGTTTATGTTTTGAGTTGTTTTCACTTATTTTTTGTTTTGTTGTGACTTTTGATTTTGCTTTTTCACTTCTTGTGCGTCTGTTTCCTCTGCGAACTCTGCTTCAAACTGTCCAGGTTGTGCTTGTGCGGCTTGCTGAACTTGTTTTTTCACCTTTTGTACATTCGTTCCAGCTTTCGTCTGTTTCTTTTGATTTGCCATCTTTATCACCTCCGCAATAATTACCTTGTCCAACTTTTGTAAAGTTATCCACTTGTGCGAAGGTAATTTTTAACAATCCTTTATAAAAACTGACGCACTCTTTGGTGTGCAACAGAAAATGGATAGTGAGTTAACATCTCACGAGGGACGAACGTAAAGTGCGAATCATCTGTTCGTTTCGTACACGTCACTCGTACGACTGTTAATTCCCAAATAATATGAGAAAAAACGTGTTTTACGTTACCGACTTCCCCGAAGTACGTGTGTGGAAAAGATAACGTTTCATGAACAAGCGTCTCTATATCTGCTTTTTTGTCACGATATTCGATCATCGGAAACTGCCACATGTTTGCTAACAATCCATCATTTGGGCGTTGTTCGATTGCAATATCGGCATCTTCATCTTCTAAAAGCAATGTAATGTAATGGATGACACGTTGTTTTTTCGCTCGCATTCTGATCGGTAATGTCGTCTCGAGTCGTTTTGCTTTCGCACGACAATAAGTACGAAGCGGACAAACGTCGCATTTAGGCGACGAAGGCGTACAAATTAATGCACCAATTTCCATTAATCCTTGATTGAAACTCGATGGATCCCGCTCATCGATCAATTTTCGAACGATCGTTTCGAACCGCCGTCGTGTACGGGCATCGCTTATGTTATCTTGAATGAATAATACACGTGATAAGACACGCATGACGTTACCATCAACTGCTGGTTCCGGTTGTTGAAAAGCAATCGATAAAATTGCCCCACGCGTATACGGACCGACACCTTTTAACGTCGCTAACGTATCACGGTCATGAGGCACTTTTCCATCGTACGATTGAACGACTTCTTTTGCAGCTGTATGTAAGTTTCGAGCACGTGAATAATAGCCGAGACCTTCCCATTCTTTTAATACATCTTGCTCATCCGCTTCCGCTAATGCATATACCGTTGGATAACGTGTTAAAAACTTCTCATAATAAGGAATGACCGTATCAACTTTCGTCTGTTGTAACATTATTTCCGATACCCAAATTTTGTATGGATCGGTCGTTTTACGCCACGGTAAGTCGCGACGGTTTTGTTTATACCAATGAATTAAATCTTTTCTAAATGTAGACTTGTCAAATTGTTGTAATGATTTGTCCGGCACAATCTCACCCCGTTGTGATATAATTTACATAACTATTGTTTCGATGCTCGCTTAAGGAGGACTATACGCTTTATGGATACAGGAACGCACATCGCTATGGGTGTTGCACTAGGCGGATTAGCGACGATTGATCCAGTCGTAGCAAGCGATCAGACGCTCTTTCACGCCGTTTTTGTTGGAACAGTCGCAGGCTCATTAGCGCCTGATTTTGATACAGTTTTAAAATTGAAAAATAACGCTACGTACATTCGTAACCATCGTGGTTTCACGCATTCGATACCGATGGTCATTTTTTGGGGATTGTTCATAAGTGCAGTTATTTACTTCCTCATTCCGGAAATTAGCTTTTTACATTTGTGGCTTTGGACGTTTTTAGCCGTTATCTTACATGTCGTCGTCGATATATTTAATGCTTACGGCACGCAAGCATTGCGACCGCTTAATCATAAATGGATCGCACTCGGATTTATAAATACGTTCGATCCGTACATCTTTTTGCTTTTAATTGGTGGTATTATCGCTTGGTTTTTAGGCGCCAATCCGGTAACGACGTTTCTCATCATTTTCTTTGTCATCGTTTTATATTATGTAAAACGGTATCTCGATCAGCGTGAAATCGTAAAAAAAGTATACGAATATTTCCCATCGACGGAACAAGTAGTGACATCACCAACGTTAAAACAAAACTATTGGCGAATTGCGATTACGACTGCCGATCGATTTTACGTAGGAACGGTCGAGAATGGACACATTCAGTTAATGGATGAGTTCGAGCGAATTCCACTTCCTGATGCTGAAGTAATGAACGTTGCAAAGCAAGATAAAAATATCGCTGCTTTTTTATCTTTTTCCCCCGTATATCGTTGGGAAATAAGTGAATACGATGGCTATACAGAAGTGCGCTTTTTTGATTTACGTTACCGCAACAAAGGATATTACCCGTTCGTCGCTGTTGCGCAAATAAATAGGGAAAATGAAATAACAAATTCATATACTGGTTGGATATTTTCTGAACAGACGTTGCAGAAAAAATTATATTTCGGTAATAGTCCGACGTAATAAAGTATGGTTGATCGATATACTATATTCTACAACATAATATAAAGAGATAAAGAGTGAACCGAAAAGCAAAAATCGCTCGTCGCTTCACTCTTTTTTATTTTTAATCATCCACTTTGTCTGCCAGTAATGAAATCGGTAATGCCTCTTCTTCATGCATTTCATTAAGTAAATTTATTCGATGTCCCCATGCCATAATTCCGTGAATATCGTTCACTTTGAACCGAAAACCCGGGTCACCATTTAATGTGTACGTCGCTCCCGATTCGTAATCGTCCGGGTTTAACATGTACGATGCGACAATTTGCATTTTTCTTTCCAATATAGCCACTTTATTCACTTCGCCCATTTGTTCTGCTTTTTGACGTTTTTCTTGCAGTTTCCCTAATTCTTCTCGTAGCTGTTCGACCGTATAATCGCTATATAACATTCTCATTTTCTTCTTCCTTTCTAGCTGTTACCCATCCTCATCCAACCGTGTAATATATTCGTTGATTAAATGACTTGGAAACCCTCTTCGATATAGAGCGGCTTGAAGACGTTGTTTTAATTCATAACCTTCATAGTTTCGCGCATATTTTTTATACAGTTTATCTCCTTGGACGTGAAGCTTATTTTTTTCCTCCACTTGATCTAGCGGGATATCTACATGTTCCATGACACGCGTTGCCATATCATGTGAAAATCCTTTTTGTAACAATTGGGCACGAATTTTATTTAGCGTGCGACGGTGTGATTCTTTCGAACGGCGAGCACTTCGCTTTTCTGCCCAACGAAGCGCATTTTGAAACTGCTTCTCGTCGCTATATTCGCGCAACGCTTCCTGAATCGTTTCTTCCTTAACCCCTTTTTCACGCAATTCGTTCGCCACAATTTTCGGACCCTTAGAGGAACGGTTCGCTCGGTCGCGGACAAATGCGGTCGCAAACTCAAGATCGTTAAGAAAGTTTTCTTTACGTAATTTTTCGATCACTTTGTCGATGATGTGTGGAGCGGCTTCTTTTTTTCGTAAATACGTACGCATTTCTTTTTCCGTACGCATCCGAAAGTTTAAATAAAACAGTGCATCACTATACGCTTTATTCCACGATTCACTCGCTTTTATCTCTTCAATTAATGCACGAGTTAGTTCCATTCCTTTATACAATTGATAGCGAACGAGTACGTCTTCGGAAACGCTAAACGAATATTCATCTTGAACAAATATATTGTAGCGCGAGGTATTCTTTTTCTGGCGCGAAATTTTCGATATAGTTAGCAACTATAAAAAGCACCTCACCTTTCTTTTCTCGTACAAAATGTAACGCACTTCTATTGTACCAAACGGTATAAAAATTACATAGTGTCGATTCATTTTGAAGCGACATAGCGATAAGGACATTCAAAGTACTTGTCGATTTCTGAGTATCGTGTACATCGTATATTAGAAAAAATTTAGTTAACAACCGTCTCTTACATGAAGCGAATTAACGGACGTAACGTTTCGCGCCCGACGATCCCATCTGCACGTAAAGAACGATCACGTTGAAAACGGCGTACCATTTCCTCTGTGATCGGACCGAAAATACTATCGACTGCTAACGTATAACGTTTGAAAAAGAGAAACGCTTGCACTGTTTTTGTCAAATTTCCCCGTGCACCTTTACGAATCGTCACATAGGCAGCATCTGTTTTTGGTCCTGGTATACCGTCGATTACTAAATGGCGGCCAAATTGTTTATTTAACTCATATTGATACACTTTTACAAGTGCCCGGTGTGTTTCCGGACCGTATTTATCATCTATTTTAATCTGATTAAAGGAATATTCATTCAACCACGTTTGGATCGCTTTCGTTTTACCTGTCATCTTTGGTTTTTTTGCAGGAGTTATCGTACGTACGATTCGTTGAATCGTATTGTTACCTAAACGATTAACGATTGCACTTTGAACGTCTAATTTCGGACAGCTCGTTTTTGCATTCGGAAACTCACGATGACCTTTAATATTTCCGCGTTTTATACCGAACCTTTTATAAGCACGCTCTACGCGTGAACGTAACATTTTTAATTGTGCATTTGTCGGTAATCCATCCCCGACATAACAAATATGATACGTCTGTACGTTATAGCCTAACACGCCATTTGTAATGACAGTTGGGTCGTAATTTAATTCAACGTCACCATCGCGAAGAACGACTTCATGATACCCCCCTGTCGTCCAGTTACGACCTTGCCGCCAATACGTTTCAAATGATTTGCTATTACCGACTGCTGTCGCACTATAATGGATCGCAATATGCGTAATTTGCTTTACCGAGCGCCTACTATTTCCACCAATTGCTATTTTCCGTCGATCGATCACATTCATCACCATCACTCCTCCTTATTAATTCATGCGAAGGAAGTGAAGCTTGTTTATACACGGAACTATTTTTACGTTATTTATGCTAAAACCGTGACAAACTTCGTTCGTTTAAGCTTTTTCCTACTTTGAAAAACAGCTCACAATTTGTCACAAATATTTTTTCAAAAAAGGCTTCCCATTTTACATATTTTCATGTTAAAATAAGATGCATTTTACATTTCACATGTTTTTTCAACATGCTTGAGGGAAGGCAAATGGTGCGCCACGAGAAAGATGTTTCTCGTTCTAGTAGGTTCGATTCCTACCCCGAATTTTCGTTGACAGATTAACTTAAATTCGTAGGTGCCCATTTACCGCTCACACTCTCAAAAGGGCACCCACAAATAAATTTTAAAAGGAGGGTGCATTTTTATGCTCAAAAAACGTGATTTAGAGATGCAGGAGGTCACTTCATTATATACGTTATCGATCGATGAGGAAGTCTACCCGTACGTACGACAAAAAGCAGCGAGTGTCGATGAGTTTTACTTTTTAACGAAGCAAATGATCATTGCGGAAGAAAATAGAGAGCTAATTTCACGAACAATTCTCGATGAGTATGAACAACCGATCGGAACGATTACGTTGTACGATTTGTATAACGATAGCGGATTTTTAGCTACGTGGGTTGGCAAACCTTATTTCGGCAAAGGGTACAATAAAATAGCGAAACATCATTTTTTAAATGAACTATTTTTTAGCGAGCAAGTCGAGACCGTTTTTTTAAAAATTAATCGGCAAAATGTTCGTTCATTAAAAGCAATTGCAAAAATGCCATACACGATCCATGCGAATGAACGTTATGAAGAAACGTTTCGGGCAATAAATGCAGCGGAAAATAAATACGAACTGTTCGTTATTGAAAAAGAACATTATGAAAACTATTTACATTTCGAAACGGAAAAAAATCTTGCAACGACAGAAGGCGTTTCATAAACAAGTTCATTAATGGAAATAAAGAACATACGAAAAACAAACGTTCGGCTAAACATGGTGAAAACATAACTTTTTCCAACTATAACAACACTGTGTGCCGAGACGATGCAAACAACGTATGTTCTTTTTTATTACTATCCTATTTTTAAACATAAGTATCCGCCTTTTTTATCTTATTATTTTGCGCACATTGTGTTATAATAGGTATATAACACACGTTATAAATGGAGCGGATTACGATGTTTATTCAATTAAAATTCGATTCAGAAGTTCCAATTTATGAACAAATTAAACAACAAATAAAAATCGGCATGGCAAAAGGGACGTTGCAACCAGGTGAACGTCTCCCATCTGTACGTCAACTTGCTAAAGATATCGGCATTAATTTACATACGGTAAATAAAGCGTATCAACAGCTACGTGATGAAAACTTTTTACTCATCCATAGGCAACGTGGTGTCGTCATTCATCCAGATGGGGCGCCGAAAACGGATGAAATTCATAAGGAAACGTTAAAAGCGGAACTGGCCCCAATCATTGCCGATGCGTTCTGTAGAGAGATGTCAGAAAATGATTTTCTAAGTGTATGCTATGAAATTTTTAAAGAGATGAAAGGTGGAAGTAGCGATGGATAAGACATTTTATATTATTACAGCAATTGTTTTTCTCGTAAATTTTTCTTTAGCTTTTATGCCATATTTTACGCGAAAGACGGAAAGCTTCGGTGTATCTATTCCTGAAAAAGTATATAACGATAGCGAGTTTCGCTCCCTTCGAAAACAGTATGCAACCATTACTGTTCTCATCAATGGTCTCATCATTATTCTTTTCTACAGTTCTATATCTTTCGTTTCCGAAACAACGCTCATGACACTTTTTATAGTAGCTACTATTCTCTATTTACTTAGTTGCTTTCTCGTCTACTTACCATTTCATTATAAAATGAAACGAATCAAAGTGCGCGAAGCGTGGCATGAGGTGCACGAGCAAAGAGTCGTCGTCGATACGACATTTCATCGTGAAAAAACGTACGTATCGTACAAGTGGTATATCATTCCATTTTTCATCGTCATCGTAACGGTTGCGTATACGTTTCTCGTTTACGATCAAATACCTGATGAAGTACCGATTCATACATCCTTTTCAGGTAAAGTAACGTACGATGAAAAATCTATCGGAAATTTACTCATTTTACCGTTTTCCCAACTGTTTTTACTCGGTACGATGCTCATCGTACAATACGTAATCAACCATTCAAAACAACAAATAAGTGCGGAAAACCCGGAGCGTTCGAAGCGACAAGTCGTCCTTTTTCGCCGTTATTGGTCGCTATACTTAGTAATTAGTACGTACCTTATTACGTTCATGTTTTCCGGATTACAATTGACGTTTATTTATCCCGATCTACTCGGCTACGAAGATTACGTCATTTGGCCTGTTATCGCTTTTCTTTTAATCGGGGCAATCGTCCTTTCGATTCGCACTGGACAAGGTGGCAGTCGCATGAAGATTGACTCGAAACGAGAAGCTAATGTAATGGATCGTGATGACGATCAATATTGGAAACTTGGACAATTTTACGTAAACAAAAATGATCCGTCTATTTTTGTAGAAAAACGATTCGGTGTCGGTTGGACGAACAACTGGGCGCATCCGATTTCATGGATCTTACTCCTATCTTTAATCGGGTTAGGTCTTGTTATCCCACTTTTATTCATCTATTTATAAGCGAATATGGCAGCTGGGACAAAACGTGTTTTGCATAATAAAATGGTGGGAATGTGGCAGGAGATAAATCAAAGGAGTATAAGTTAGGTGAAAACTGGAGAGCACGTTTGCCGAGCTTCGGTTTTTTCTCCGTTTTGTTCCAGCTTCTTATGAGGAAATTTCAATTGTCCTGATCACAGAAATAGTTCGCATATCATCGTATAATTCAGGTATCGTTACTCGTTGATGCAAGTCGACATGTAACGTTACGACATGACGTTTACTGTCGATATCTTTTATATACACGTAAACAATACCGGTTATTTTCTTTTTCATTTCATCTAACAGTTTTTGAAGCGATTCAGTTTCATCGATCGTAATTTTTACTTCTAATTCTTGTACGTTTAATGTGCGAAACCCTGTGCGTCTTACGATGGCTGGAATCACTTCGACACTTATTAAAATAAATGTCACTCCTGCAATCGCCTCTACATAAAAGCCAGCACCTGTAGCTATGCCAATACCAGCCGCTCCCCAGACAATCGCTGCCGTTGTAAGTCCTGAGACAACGGCATTTTCTCGATGTAAAATAACTCCTGCTCCTAAAAATCCGACTCCTGTTACGATTTGAGCAGCAAGTCGTAACGGATCCATCCGAATTTCTGCACCCATTGTAGGTGGTAACGTATATGCGGCCTGAATGGACACGATCGTTAATAAACAACTGACAATTGCAATGACGAGAATCGTTTTAAGTCCTAACGCTTTTCGTTTATACTCCCGTTCCAGTCCCATTAACAATCCTAATATCGCTGCAATAAATAAACGAAGCAACATTTCCCCGTCAGCTGTTGCTGAAAACAAATTTAAAATGCTCATCGTATCCCCCTTTGTTTGCAATACTACCTTTAAAATATTGTTGTTATGTCATTTTATACCCTTTTTTCGGAAATAAACTCTTCATGACATAAAAGCCACCGGCATCATATCCGGCGGCTAATCGTTTCTAGTCGGTCTATATTCCATATACCGTTCGTTTATGTTTTAATCGGCACATCGCGTAACATAAAATACGACAAACAAAACAAAATGAACGCAAAGGCAAATAGTTGATAGAAAAAAGTGATACTAAAATTGGTGAATATCGCCCAAAAAAGTGTTTCAATCCATCCTTGTGTGATGCCAAAGATGATCGCAAAAATAAATAATGCAAGTGTTACAAAACCGATTAGCAGTCCATACCGATAAAAAAGCAAAGTTATGACGAATGCTACTACAAGCGTAAAAAATGAAATCGATATATCGACAACCGCCATCGTCATAAACGTCTTGTTTTGCAGTACATCGGAAATATGGTTAATAATAAACGTATTTTCATTCGTTTGTATCGTTAAAGTTTTTGCGTATTCATAAGGAAATAACGACTTTAACAAAAATTCAATCACAACGACGAGTAACGCATTTAGTACGACGAGTGCGAGGGAAAAAATACCGACGGATAAAAAAATCGTTTGCCGTGTTACACCGAGCTTCACTAAATAGGGAATGAAACTATTCACAAACATGACACCGATTACAGCCCCATAAATGTATGTCGGTGCAGACAACGATAATCCATTGTTAGAGTCTGGAAATAAATATGATAAGACGACTGTTAAAATGACGAGCGCTATGATTACCGACCAAAAAGTTAAAAGGGAATAAACGTTATTCGCATACAACATATATAAAGAACCTTTCATTTGTCTATTCATGTTAAGCACCATGCCTCTTTTCTGTTAAATAAATCATTAAATCTTGAATCGGTAACCCTTCGACCGTTAAATTCGTCTGTTCCGCTTCTAACCGATCGCCATATATAGCCGCAGTCATCATATTCGCTACTTCCTTCGTGTTGATTACTTGTTTATCACAAATAAATTGTTTCACTGCTTCTTTTTCACCTGTGACAGAAAATGCTCTATCGCGTAGTGTGTCCGCTTCCTCCTGTAACATAAGCTCGCCTTCTTGCAAAATGATTACTTCTTCGAATAGTAAACTTACTTCATCGATTAAATGTGTCGATAAAATAATTGTTCGTTCTTCCTCTTCAAATTGTTCTAACAACAGCTCATAAAACTTTTTCCTCGAGGCTGCATCAAGACCGATATATGGCTCATCGAATATCGTTAGCGGTGCCCTGCTCGCAAGTCCAACGATAATACCGACTGCGGATGCCATTCCTTTTGACAGTTTTTTCATTTTTTTACGTGGTGATAAATGAAAGATGCCTAACATTTTTTCAGCAAGATTTGCATCCCAATTTGGAAATAAAATAGCACACGTTTTCAGCACTTGCTTAATCGTTAAATCCTTTTGAAAATTATTCGATTCTTTTATGATACAAAGATCATTTAAAATCGTTTTATTATTAAACGGTTGTTCATTATTTACGAGAACAGTTCCGCTACTAGCCCTTTGTTGACCTGCCAAAATGTCCATAAATGTCGTCTTCCCTGCACCATTACGACCTAATAAACCGTAAATTTTCGGCCCTTCAAGCGTAAAGGAAACGTCTTTTAAAGCAAATGTACGACCGTATTTTTTAGATAAATTTTTAACTTCAATATGCAACAGATTATTCCTCCCCTTTAATCATTTCGATTAATTGACTTTCAGAAATATTTAATTTCTCTGCTTCATCTTTTAAAGGAACGATAAACGCATGGTAAAACTGC
This sequence comes from Pseudogracilibacillus sp., assembly GCA_035303165.1. Lineage (GTDB taxonomy): Bacteria > Bacillota > Bacilli > Bacillales > Amphibacillaceae > Pseudogracilibacillus. Next base: position 20,199 of record DATGRY010000044.1, on the reverse strand, counting down.
ATTTTACGTTTTTCTAACAATAATTCTTTCGCGTTTGTCGTCACAAACATCCCAACACCTCTTCTTTTTTGTAAAATGTTTTCTTGGACGAGCTCATTCATCCCTTGCCTTGCAGTTGCAGGATTAATGTTGTAAAACTTCGCCAATTCGTTCGTCGATGGCACCCGTTCGCCAGCTTTAATTGTCTCCTGAATAATAGAGTCCTCGATATATTCTTTTATTTGAATATATATAGGGCGACTTTCATCTAATTTCTTTTTCATTGTCCACTTCCTTACATGGTTAGTTACATGTATAACTAACCATATAACTAACTGTCCTTTTTGTCAAGATAAAAATACATTTCATGAAATATTGTTACGTTTTTCTTCCCCTCAATAAATCCGTGTAATAGTTGTCACGACGTAGTGTTACAAGACTATGTATCACTGCGATCTGAGTGAGCTTTTCTCCGTTTTGATTTTCTTCCTAATCCTTTTCGACACGTGCTTATAAGTACATTTTCATCATGTTTGCAGCCGATCTATCTTTACGATTACTAATCATTTGAACTTTGTGTGAAAACAAAAATCGGGTTGGAACATCAAAGAAGTTCCAACCCGACCTCATTCATTTTACAGTTTTCTCTAAAAATGGAGTCATCACAAATTGTTTACACATGGACGACTCGACTTGTATGCTCATCGTACATGAAATGATTCACCTCAACATCGAGTATACGTGTACCGACCATTGACAATTGGGCCGTTAACCGTTCAGCGACACGTTCTGCGATCAATTTTTCTTGTGCTAACAAAGTGGCTTCATCCAAACTATGAACGAGCGCATTACGTAAAGCGAGTTCACTTTCTTTTACGAAAAACGTATCGAACTGTTCAACGGAAAAATGAGCTTTCGCTGTGTCGACTATTTGCCACGTAACGACGACAGAAGCTTCTACACGTACCCCACGGACGTTCGTGACGACGATCTTTTTCGTTTCATACTGTTTAATACGAAGTGACTTACGTACACGACGCGTAAACGGTAACGTAACGAACAACCCTTCTTGGCGAATCGTACCGATATATTTGCCGAAAAATAAAACGACAGCTGCTTCGTTCGGACGAGCATATGTGAGCCCCGTACAAATAAATATAGCAAGTACGATAAATATAATACTGACGAGCAACTGCTCATAGACAATATTCATGACAAACATAATGGAACATAACATGATCACGACGATACCTAAATATCCGTTCATATATATTCCGTCTTTTTCCGTCAACACTGACATTCCACTCCTGCTGCATATGATATAATACAGTTTTGCCAAATTACGCTCAATTTAACAACGAAAATTCATGTACATTTTTATAAAACGCGAGTTTCTATGTAGTTTTCAAAATTTTGATGACAAAACTGACGCACAAGCTCTTCCGAGTAGTAGTTTAACAACTCATCGATGAACACTTCATAATGGGCTGCATGTTCAAGCCTATTCACAACCTCATCGATTCCATCAAAATCAGAACCGAAACCGACTTGTTGTGCCCCGCCGAGTGAACAAATATGTTCAATATGACGGATTAAGTCGGTAATGTGTACGATACTTGCATCATGAATAAATGGTGGATAAAAGGCAAGATGAATCGGTGCTTCTCGTTCGATTAATGCACGCAACTGTTCGTCCGTTAAGTTTCGTGGGTGCGGACAAACTGTAGCACAGTTTCCATGGCTACAAAACGGATATTCTGCCGACTCCATGATGTCCCAAAAGCCACGTTCATTTATATGAGCAACATCCGTTAACACACGCCGTTCATTGTTACGCCGAATTACTTCAAAACCGAGCGTCGTTAACCCAGAACGGTTCCGCTCTAACACCCCTACCCCACAATCGTTTGCGTAATTCCACGTTAGTCCGATCGATAAAATTCCAGCCTCATATAACTGGTCCAGTTTGTTTATATCTGTTCCAAACGATTCCGCTCCCTCTAACGTTAAAACGGCACCAATCTCTTCTTCCGCCAGCTCACGCAATTGACGCCAATCTGTTATATGGGTAAATTGCTCGCCACTACCGATCACTTTTTCATGAAAAATGTCAATCTGTTCTAACGTTGCATGCCATCTTTTTTGTACCGGTATATCACGATCGAGGAAAATGGCAAAACATTGCACTTTCACATTCCCGCGGCGTAATCGTTCTCCACTAGCTTGTAAAGTTGATGCTGTCATAAACGAAAGCGTACCGCTTTGTTGTAATTTGTATAACGCATCACAATGCGTATCGATCACATACATTAGTAAACCTCCTTTTTACTGTTTCTTGCACTACGGTTAGGACGGTCGTACTCTATCCCTTTTACATACACGCTTGAACGAAATGTTCATACAGTTTTTTAGCATACGGATCACCTCTAACGGCTAAATTTTCCGGATGCCATTGCACACCTAAGATGAACGAATCGTCTACACTTTCTACCGCCTCGATTACTCCGTCCGGAGCCGTTGCACTTACCTTTAACGACTCAGCAACCGTTCGGTTCGCTTGGTGATGCCTACTATTTACTCGAATCGTTTTGTTTTGTACAATCGTATAAAGTAAACTGTCACGTTCGACTGAAATATCGTGGGATGCGTACGATTTTATCGCATTTTGTTCATGCTGGATAAGCTCTGTTTTTATTTGACTATACATATCTTGATACATATCGCCACCTAACGCAACATTTAAAATTTGCGCTCCACGGCAAACGGCAAATATCGGCTTTTTCCACTCGATGATACGATGAATAAAACGTATTTCATAACTGTCGCGTACTTTTGTAATCGGACGTAGTTCAGGGATCGGTTGCTCACCGAACAACATCGGCTCGATATCTCCTCCCCCTGTTAAATAGAGTCCATCTAACTTAAACGCTATTTGTTCAGCAGAAACTTCATACGGTATGACTAGTGGCTTGCCTCCTGCTTCTATTAATGCCTTAGTATGATCCGTATGGACGGTATATTGGGAAGCTTGCTCATCTAATGACGGAATGACACCGATAACACGTTGTTCCATCGTTATTCCTCCTAACGATTCATCATCCTCTATTGTATGCACGAATCGATTGTCCTGTGCATAAAGAAATGATTCCGTTTCTCTAGATCAAACTGTACAACCTTAGTACGTATACACTTTAAATAAAAACGCCGACCAACAAGTTGGTCAGCGTTTTAACTTATTTATTTTGTACGACGATTTCGTCATGTTCTACTGTCACGACGACATCATTTACTGCTTCGTCTTCTAAAATAAGGTCCGTTAATTTATTTTCAATTTGTTCCTGTAGTACTCGACGTAGCGGACGTGCTCCGAAGCGCGGATCGTAACCTAATTCAACGAGTTTCGCTTTTGCTTCGTCCGTTACTTCAATCGTTATATCGTTATCTTCAATCGTCTCTTCTAATTCTTGCAACATAAGATCGATAATTTCTGTTAAATGTTCTTTCGATAACTCGTTAAACGTCACAATGGCATCGAATCGGTTTAAAAATTCCGGTTTGAAATAATCGCTTAACATTTCAAACGAAGTGACCTGGCTTGATTCTTCTTGGAAACCAACATTTACTTGTTTCACGCCTGAGCCTGCGTTACTCGTCATAATGATTACTGTATCTTTAAAACTTACCGTTCTGCCTTGTGAATCTGTTAAATGACCGTCCTCCATTATTTGTAAGAACATATTTTGTACGTCTGGATGTGCTTTTTCTATTTCATCGAGTAAAACGATCGAGTACGGATTACGGCGAATTTTTTCCGTCAATTGCCCCGCTTCTTCATGCCCTACATACCCTGGAGGGGAACCGATAATTTTCGACACAGTATGTCGCTCCATATATTCACTCATATCGAGACGAACAATTGCATCTTTTTTCCCGAACAGTTCCTCTGCTAACACTTTCGATAGTTCCGTTTTTCCGACCCCTGTCGGACCGACGAAGAGGAATGAACCGATCGGACGGTCTTTCGATTTAAGTCCTGCGCGACTACGTCGTATCGCCTGCGCTAATGTGCGAACTGCTACGTCTTGCCCGATTACTTTCTCGGCTAAACGAGCTTGTAAATTGCGCATTTTCTCTTGTTCATCCGCTTGTAATTTCGTTACCGGAATGCCCGTTTTTTCTTCGATTAATTGTTCAATTTGCTCAACCGTAACGACGTTACTTACTTTCTCATTACTATCTTTTACTTTATCAAGTTGTTTTTGTAATTGAATTTCCTGATATCGTAAATTGGCAGCACGCTCGTAATCTTCTTTTTCCGCCGCAGTCTCTTTTTCTTTTATTACTTTTTCAAGTTGCTTCTCTAGCGAATCCGTATCCTGTTCCGAATGAGCTAAGTTTAAACGAGAGCCGACTTCATCCATAAGGTCAATCGCCTTATCCGGTAAAAACCTATCTTGAATGTAGCGATCAGACAATGTAACAAACGCTTCGATTACTTCATCTGGATACGCTACGTCGTGAAACTGTTCATAACGATCTTTAATACCGTGTAAAATCGTAATCGATTCCTCGATTGACGGCTCTTCTACGATAATCGGTTGGAAACGGCGCTCTAAAGCCGCATCTTTTTCAATTTGACGATACTCTTTTAACGTCGTCGCACCGATTACTTGCAGTTCACCACGCGCTAACGCTGGCTTTAAAATGTTTCCTGCATCCATTTGTGAGCTTTCCGCCGTTCCCGCGCCAACGAGTAAATGAATTTCATCGATAAATAAAATCGTCTCCGGACGCTCTTTTAATTCTTCTATTAACTGTTTCATCCGCTCTTCAAACTGCCCGCGAATACCTGTATTTGCAACTAAGGAAGCGACATCGAGTACGTATACTTCTTTATCCATTAACTTAGATGGAACATCGCCCTCTACTATTTTCAATGCAAGTCCTTCCGCAATTGCCGTCTTACCGACACCCGGTTCCCCGATTAAAACAGGGTTGTTTTTATTGCGGCGGTTTAACGTTTCAATAACACGTTTTACTTCTTGGTCACGACCGATTACCGGATCGATCTTTCCATTTCGTGCTTCATCCGTTACATTCGTTCCTAACTGATCTAATAAAGAATCACGACTAGCTCGTTTCGTTCTAGTCCGTGTATTGTTTTGTCCTGCAAAATTGTTTGCAACAAATGGGTTAGAGAACATATCTCCATTTTGGAAAAAGTTCGCCGCATCACTCAACTGATTTTGCACTTTTTCAAAACATTCATTACATACACGTAAATGTTGACGTTCATTATTAATTTGCATAGCGATATTAATAGATGCTCGGTTTACTCCACACTGTTGACACTTCATCGTAGTTTCCTCCTTTTACATAATGATCTATATGATGATTTTTGACTTTGACTATCTTTGACTTTACGTCTTTATTATACATATACAATTGAAGTAATGCAAGTATAAAACTCACCTTTTATAAAATGTAAAAATCCTTAGCGCTTTGACTCACTAAGGATTTTATATGTTTATATTATAATTTTTATTTTGCATGTTCACGTTCGCGCAATTCGACGCGGCGTATTTTACCGGAAATCGTTTTCGGCAACTCTTGAATAAATTCAATTTCACGTGGGTATTTATACGGTGCTGCATTTTGTTTAAAGTACGTTTGTAACTCTCGTTTTAAATGTTCTTCATCTTCTACTTTTTCACGCAAGACGATAAACGCCTTAACAATTTGCCCACGAATCTCATCGGGACTTGCAACGACAGCACATTCTTGGACGAGCGGATGTTTCGTTAACACATCTTCAACTTCAAACGGTCCGATCGTATAACCAGAACTTATAATAATATCATCGTCACGTCCTTCAAACCAAAAATATCCTTCGTCATCTTTTCTTGCGCGATCTCCCGTAATATAATAGTCCCCGCGCATCGCTTTTTCAGTTCGTTTTTCATCTTTATAATACTGTTGGAATAATGCAGGACTATTTCGTTTTACGGCAATATCACCAACGACTCCTATATTTACCGGATTTCCCGCTTCGTCGACGATTTCAACTTCATTACCTGGTGTCGGTTTTCCCATCGAACCAGGTTTTACTTTCATATTTTTCATAATACCGAGCAGTAACGTATTTTCCGTTTGCCCGTAGCCATCACGAACGGTTATTTTATGCTCCCTTTGGAAAATGTCGATTACTTCACGATTTAACGGTTCACCGGCGGAAACAGCACTACGTAAGGAACGTAAATCGTACGACGTTAATTTTTTCGACTTCGCCATCATCCGGTATTCTGTCGGCGTACAGCAAAGAACGTTAATCTTCATTTCCTCTAAAAACTGTAAATAGTTATTCGGTTGAAAACGACCGTTATAAATAAATCCAGTCGCACCCGATCCTAACACAGATAACAGTGGACTCCATACCCACTTTTGCCACCCTGGAGCTGCTGTTGCCCAGACGATATCGTCTAATTTGATATCGAGCCAATTCGCCGCAACTGTACGTAAATGGGCATATCCCCACGCATGTGTATGGACGACACCTTTCGGATTACCCGTCGTCCCGGATGTATATGGTAAAAAGGCGATATCATCCTTACTCGTAGCGACATACGCTAATTCGTCTGATGCTTTTTCTTTTAACGCATCGAGATGATGCCATCCCGCTATTTCCTTTCCAATCGTAAATTTGATTAACTGATCGTACTGTTCGACTCCTTTATATACGTCTACAAAATCGCTAAAAGAGACGACACCTGTCACTTCACCGTGCGAAACACGATATTGAATATCTGCGGTCGTCAACATTTCAGAGCTTGGAACGATAATTACTCCCGTTTTCAATGCCGCTAAATAAACTTCATACGCCTCGACAATGCGAGGTACCATGACGAGAATTTTATCACCTTTTTGTAATCCTTTTTCTAAAAACACATTTCCTATTTTATGAACGTTTTTTAACAACGTTTCGTATGTAACTTTTTCACTATTTCCTGCTTCATCGACGTAGTGGATCGCTATTTTATTACGATCCGTTACGCTTCGTTCAACATCCATCACAATATTATAGTTTGATGGAGCGATAAGGTCATTCCGGTGCAAACTTACCACATCCCCTATTTTTTCTTAGTATAACAAATGATGCGCTGTAATGATATAGGGGGATACGAACTTTACTTTTTAAAAGCTACGAAAGTGAACATTTTATTACGGTTCGAACAATACGTCGTTCGAAAATATTCGTTTCATGAATAAATAATCTAAACTACGAAACGTGTAACCGTCTTTTTTCAAGTCGACGATAATCCGTTCCAATGCTGCTGCATTATCCGCTGATACCGTATGCAATAAAATGATAGCACCAGGATGAATTTGCTTCATGACATTGTCGTACGCATATTGCCAACCGCGTTGTTTTTTCGTTTCCCAATCTTTAAACGCTAAGGACCAGAATACGTGGACGTATCCTAACTCCTCAACTGACTTCAACGTTTGCTCATTAAATGTGCCTCGAGGAGGACGGAAATAAATCGTTTTCTTTTGCGACGACACGTTGGCTACTTTTTCTTCTAACGCTTGTAATTCTTTTTCCATTTCATCTTTTGTAAGCGTCGTAAAGTCAGGATGTGTATCGGAATGATTTCCAATTATATGGCCATCTTCCACCATCCGTTGAATAAGTTCCGGCGCTGATTCAACGTAATGACCTGTGACGAAAAACGTTGCTGGCACTTCATGTTTTTTCAACACATTCAATACTTTTTCTGTATACCCTTCTTCATAACCGTTATCGAACGTAACATAAATGTCTTTTTCTGTATCCTCATCTGCATAAAATGCCCAATGATCTTGTAAAAGTTGGCGATAAGAGCCAATATCCGGAAGACGGTGTTCATCATTCTTTTTATAACCCCAACCGTGTCCGTAAACATCGGCATGAAACGAAAGAAAGCATAATATTGCAAATAAACTAGCGGCGCATATTTGTCTAATCATTGTTTCCACCTCGTAATATTATTATCTATTTGTTACTAGCTTTACATCGTTATATCTTCTTAAATATAATGAATGTCAGCACATAGCGATTGGCGTTATGCTCCTAGAAGTGTTTACTTTAAAGACGGACGCCTCTTTTTTTATAAAATCATTCATATGATCTAGGTAGCACATTCGTTGTCGAGCTTCTAATAACTTTGTATCGTGGGAAACTGCATTACAAATTATTCGTTAATCGATCGCCCTTGGCCTTACTGTTGTAAAAGTTATCTGTACAGATGCGGTTTCCTCTACAGTTTTGTCTGAACTTACGCGGATCTTTCCTGTTTCACGGGTCTGGATCTACATCTTAACGAAAAAGTGCGCGCCCGATTCCCATCCCATGTGCTTGCCTCTATATATTCGCGGGAAACTAACTAAATGTTCTCTACTAGCCAAAGTTACCTTTGCAGTTTTGTAAACATATATTTAACTGTTGCTCATTTGCTGTTCGTTTTTATCGTTTTCAATGTTATACTCTACCCTTTCGTATAAAAACCGATTACTGTTTCTCATTTGATGAGTTATCCTCTACAGTTTTACGAAAATGCACGTGAGTGTTTCTTATTTTGTAGTCTTTCCTCTACACTTTCACGCAAAAAAGGATTACTGTTTCCGATTTCGCGTTTTTCCCTCCACACTTCCGCGAAAAAGTGGTTCAGTGTTTCTTTAGGCTCTACACTTTCGTACAAAGGCATCCAAATGTTTCTTTTCCGCTATACGTTTGCAAAAAAATTGTTTCAATGATTCCCACCAACCTATCCGAGACCCCCACCGCAGTCTCTCTCAAGACTGTTATACGTCGAATGCGAAATTTACTCTCTATTTTAGTTTTGGCCCCCATGTTAACTTTAGATCCCACTCAATTACTGTCCCGACATAAAAGGATATTTTAGTCATCTATCCCTCTAAATATGACTTATACCATTTCCCTAGCTTATTATAGCTAGTCTTTTTACATCTTATTTTTAACGAATCTGACCGATTTATGTATAAAAGGTTATATGTAATAGGCAAGCGCATATATATAGTAATGGATTATTTTCGCGAAAGGAGGAGGACAATGAAGTTATTAAAAGGAAATTTGTTGACACAAATATTTATCGCTTTTATCGTAGCGATCATTCTCGGAATTATTTTCGGTGAAGCAATTGATGTCATTGCACCTCTTGGGGACTTATTTTTACGTTTAATTAAATTTATTATCGCTCCGTTAGTGTTAGCAACATTAGTCGTAGGTGTATCCAGTATTGCAGAACCGAAAAAGTTAGGACGTGTGAGCGTAAAAACGATCGTCTATTATTTAGTAACGACTGCTATTGCGATTATTATCGGGCTTTGCTTCGCTTTCATCTTTTCGCCAGGAACGGGATTATCGATCGATGTCGCAACGACAGAAGTAGAAGTGAACGAATCAGAAGGAGTCATTCAAACGTTTTTAAATATTATACCGGAAAACCCGTTTAGTGCACTTACAGAAGGGAATATATTGCAAATAATTTTCTTTGCTTTGTTCATCGGTTTAGCGATTACGTTTATCGGAGATAAGGCAGCACCCGTGCAACGCTTCTTTAACGGTTTTGCGGAAATGATGTTTTGGATTACTGGAATCGTCATGCGTATTGCACCACTTGGTATACTCGGGTTAGTTGCACCGATCGTAGGAGCATACGGTGCTTCCGTCTTATTGCCACTATTAAAAATTATCATTGCAGTAGCCGTTGCTTGTATCGTACATGCGCTCATCGTATATTCTAGTACCGTTCGCATGTTCGGAAATGTACATCCTTTTTCCTTTTTCAAGGGTATTGCACCAGCGGCAATCGTCGCCTTTAGTACAGCAAGCAGTGCAGCAACGTTACCTGTAACAATGAAAAACACACAAGAAAACTTAGGTGTATCAAACAAAATAAGCAGTTTCGTATTACCACTCGGTGCCACAATTAATATGGACGGTACGGCTATCTATCAAGGAATTGCTGTTATCTTTATCGCACAGTTTTACGGACTCGATTTAAGTTTTATGCAACTTGTCACTGTCGTCTTAACGACTGTTCTAGCCTCCATCGGAACTGCAGGCGTTCCAGGAGCAGGTTTAATTATGCTTACGATGGTCTTAACAGCTGTCGGATTACCGCTTGAGGGAATCGCACTTATTGCTGGCATCGACAGAATACTCGATATGTTCCGTACGACAGTAAATATCGTCGGCGATGCAGCATGTGCGGTCGTCGTAGCTGGGACAGAAAAAGAAATCGATTATGAGAAAGTAAAATAACGTGTAAAAAAAAGAATGGAAGCGAATATGCCTCCATTCTTTTTCCTCTTTTAATTGTTCGGTTGTAAATCTTCAATTGAATCGATATCCATATATGCTGGAACAGTTAAGCCAATGCGTGTACCTGTTAAGTTTGGTCCAAGATCAACGAGTTCGTCTTGATGTTTTTCATAAAATTCTGCGTGCGTTCCCGGTAACCAAGCTGCAACTGTAGCATCTGCATCTCCTGTTGCTAACGATTCAAATACGACCGCTACATCCACTGGTGTGACCGTAACATCGAATCCTTTCAATTCCATAGCTTCTTTTAAAACTGCTGAAGAAGCACGTTCGGAATCCCAAGGTGTAGAAACTATTTCAATCGCTACACCATCGACATCTTCTACACCGTCGATCCAGCTTTCCACTTTGTCCATATTGTCTTCAACCCAACGTTTTGCTATGTCTTCGACCTCTTCGCCTGTTTCACTAGCTTCATACATAATATCTTCCATATCTTCGACTTCCCAAGCGAACTGATCGAGTACTTTAAATGCTTCTGGATTGTCCTCTTCTAAACCGAGGCGAGTTAACGTATTAATATCTTCGTCACCGCCGTAAATGTTTAACGGATCGTCTAAATATTTTAAATCAGGAAACTTTGCGAACATCCAATGCGGATTCCAACCAGTAATAATGATCGGTTCCTCATTGTCAATCGCTTTTTCAAGCTCTGCCATCATCGCGGCTGTCGATGATAAATCAACGTTCCAACCGTCTAAATTTTCGTACTCTTCAATCGCTTTTTCTGTCGTAACGGAAATACCTGCCCCCGGTTCAATACCCGTTATCGTGTAATTCACTGCTTCACCATAATCTTCTGTTTCAGTAGTATCTCCGTCATCATTCGCTTCACGATCATTTGTGCCAACCTCGTCGCCGCCATTACCTCCACACGCAGCTAACGCCAACAACGATACTAGACCACAAACTAACAAAATTCTTTTCCAAACTGACTGCAAAACAATAAACCCCTTTTTATTTTTTTATGAAAAAGGGAGCGAAAGCTCCCTTAATCATTTAATTGTTTAAGTCTTCGATAGAGTCGATATCCATGTATGCAGGAACGACTAAACCAATTTTCGCTCCTTCTAAGTTTGGACCTAAATCAACTAATTCATCTTTATACTCTTCGTATAAATCACCGTGCGTATGTGGTAACCATGCTGCTACCATACCATCCGCTTCACCCGTTGCAACAGCTTCCCACATTACAGCATTATCAAGTGGTGTAACTGTTACATCGTAACCTAATTCTTCAAGAACGACTGCGATCATGTTCGTTGAACCGATCTCTGTATCCCACTCAACGTATACGAGTTCGATTGCCTCACCGTCTACAGAATCAACGCCTTCCGTCCACTCTGCAACTCTATCTTCGTTATCTGCAATCCATTCTTCCCCAGCTTCTCTCGGATCCATACCATCAGAGATTTTTAACATAACTTCCTCTAAATCTTCTGGCTCCCAGAAAAAGTTATCCAATACTTCAAAAGCCTCTGGATAATCTTCTTCAAATCCTTCGCGAACGACTGTATTAATCGTTTCTGCATCACCGAAGACCCCTTTTGGATCATCTAAATATTTCAAGTCATATTTAGCGAATTTCCAATGTGGTGACCAGCCAGTAACGACAATCGGTTCTTCATTATCGATTTTCTCTCCTAATTCTGTCGCCATTGCACCACTAGAAGATGTAACTACTTCCCAACCATCTAAGTCATATTCATCTACAGAATTTTCTGCAGCTTTTACAACACCTGCACCTGCTTCGATTCCCGTAATTTCATAGTTCATTTGCTCCGCATAATTTGTGTCACCATCTGCGCCACCTTCCGAAGCTCCTTCATCTGTAGCACCGTCATCGCCACCACAGGCAGCTAAAAGAAGTGCTGTCGAAATACCGGAAATAATTCCGAGACGTTTTAAACGTTGTAACATAATATAATGAACTCCCCTTTTAATATATTTTTTATATATGGAACTTTTCCGCTATGCGAAAAAGTGAACCATCAATGTTGTTCTTTTTTCTTATTCATGCTTTGTGTTAAGCGATCGATAATAATCGCTAAAATTACGATTCCAATTCCTGCGACGAAACCAGTTCCTGCTTGTGCTCGTTGTAACGCGGAAAGCACTTCACGACCTAAACCTGGTGCACCAATCATCGATGCGATAACGACCATCGAAAGTGCTAGCATAACTGTTTGGTTAATCCCCGCCATAATCGTCGCTTTTGCCATCGGTAATTCTACCTTAAACAACTTTTGCCAACTTGTACTACCGAAAGACTCTGAAGCTTCTACTAACTCTGTTGAAACTTGACGAATTCCTAAGTTCGTAAAACGTACCGTCGGTGGTGTCGCGAAAATTAACGATGCAAAGACACCTGGTACCATTCCGATACCGAAAAATGCGACAGCTGGTATTAAATAAACGAACGCAGGCATCGTCTGCATAAAGTCTAATATCGGTGTAATAACCGCTTCAGCAAATCGGCTCTTCGACATAAGTATCCCTATTGGAACACCTATAACGACGGACAATAAACTTGAAATTAATACGAGTGTAAACGTATTAATTAAATGATCCCAATATCCTTGGTTATGGATTAACCATAATCCGACTATCGTAAAAATAGATAGCCAAATACGCCTTCCAGTAACAAAAAAGGCTAATATCGCAATGATGATAATTAAAATGACTGGTGGAACAGCAATTAACAGTTTAGCGACCCACTTCATAAACGGATCGAAATTATCTTTAAGTGGATCGAAAACAAATGAAAATGTACGCGTTATTTTTTTCGTCAACCAGTCTGTCCATTCAGCAAGTGGTATTTTGGGGATTTCCGGCATGAATATTAAATTAATTAACTTCTGATTCAATAGCATCGCCATTCACTTCCCCTTCACTTGCCAATCCAGCAATTACAGCCCCACGGACGAGTACTCCTACGAGTCGTCCATTTTCTACAACTGCGATCGGTATTTTCGTATCGTGAATCATATTAAAAATATCGTTCATTGATACATCTTTTTCCACTTGCTGTATATCTGTACGTAAAATTCCTTGCAAACTATTTTCACCGGCCCTACGTGCTTCAAGTACATCATCTGCTGTCACATATCCTTGTAAATGTCGTTTACTATCGACGACTAAAATACTAGAAATTCCTTCCGAACGCATTCTTTCCAGTGCTACTCGTGGACCGTGCCGATCGATATTTACAGTCTCCGGTCGTTTCATCACATGTTTTGCCGTTAACACTTTTGAACGATCAACGTCCTCAACGAATTTTTCTACATAGTCATTTGCCGGTTTTACTAAAATTTCTTCCGGCGTACCGATTTGTACGATCGCACCATCGCGCATTAACGCAATGCGATCACCGAGGCGGAGTGCCTCATCTAAATCGTGTGTAATAAAAATGATTGTCTTTTCCATTTTCGCTTGTAAATCGATTAACTCATCTTGCATATCTTTACGAATAAGTGGATCAAGCGCAGAAAATGCCTCGTCCATGAGGAGGACTTCTGGATCGTTCGTTAACGCTCGGGCAAGACCGACTCGTTGTTGCATACCACCAGATAACTGATCTGGGTATTGCTCTAAGTAATCACCTAAACCTACTAGTTTAAGCGCCTCAATTGCTTTTTTCCGTCTTTCTTCTTTATCCATCTTTTGAATTTCCAAGCCGAACTCTGCGTTTTCAAGGACGGTTCGATGCGGGAAAAGTGCAAAGCGTTGAAAGACCATACTTAACTTTTGTCGTCGCACTTCACGCAAATCCTTTTTTTCTAAGTTAGAAATATCTTTTCCTTCGATTTCAATTTTACCCTTCGTTGGCTCAATAAGACGGTTAATGAGTCGAACTAATGTGGACTTTCCACTCCCAGAGAGCCCCATAATGACGAAAAACTCTCCCTTTTTGACTGAAAACGATGCGTTGTTCACTGCCACCGTACAACCGGTCTTATTTAAAATCTCTTCTTTCGACTTTCCGTCTTCGAGAAGTTTTAACGCTTCTCTCGTATTCTTCCCGAAAACTTTCGTTAATCCTTGTACTTCTATAACTGGCACACTATTCACCTCTACAAATAGTTGACTAAATGAACTGAGAGATACATTTATAGTTGCCGTATATTACTTTTTTATGAAAAGCAATTACGTAATGACGTTAGTCCAACTCTCATGAAATAGTCACTCTAATTACACTAACTTTATAACGAGTTTATTACAAACATGATTATGCACGATATAGCCAATTTAATTCGTATGAAACATGTTTCTATAAATTTAAATAGGCCTTTTCTTACATTTGCTCTTTAATGCTTGCATAACGTAGTCATTTCTAATGAATGTAAAATACAAGTGTTTTTCCCTATACATGTAACGGTAAATTATACATTACGTCTATCCATTGATCCGGTGCGTTTTGATCTGTTTTATGTTGTTCAATTTGCATTTTTTTATGTATAAATGTATAAAAAGGAAAATAAATGAAATGTTTACATATAAAAAAAGCCTGCACCGATGCAAGCTTTTTTATAAAGTAAGTATGTCCTTTGAATAAAATGTTGTTAAACGCTTTATTTCGTTTGAAATGATAGAGCGATGTGATCTTGAATCGGAATCCATGCTCCTACACCTTGCTTCGTTACATTTTTAATGACGAGCTTTTTCGTATGACCTTTTAACTCAATCGTTACTTCACCGAAAACAACTTGTCCCTTTTCATTCACCGCAGGGGCATAAGCATGTAAGTAGCCAACTTTATTTGCAGGGACGTGATAATAATTATCTAAGCGTGAATTTGCGCCAATTACTGTAGCAAATGACAATGGCAGTTTCGTTTTCGCTGTTGCTTTCTGTAACATCAATTGTTTAATTACTTCAGGTTGTTCGATTTTATTTGCTAACGCTCCATTAATTTTCTTTTTTTCTTCTTGAATATAGCGCAATTCCTCTACAGACTGTCCATTTTTATTGTTCAGTTTATTTTCGTTAATTTTTTGATAATCCCAAATGACCGTCGTGCTTTCTGACTGATAAGTAAGTGGCCATCTCCCCAAATATATCGAACCACGATAACCGATAGCAATTGGTGATGGTTTAATCGACGTTTCATTTAACAGTTTAATTAAATGGATGTTTTCAATTGAAATATCGACTGACTCCATCAGTTCTTTCGTCGAGTTGCTCGGTTCGACCATCTCTAGTTGCATCGTCGTATTCGGATGTGTGTTCGCTTTTTCTAATGAAAGTACATTTTTCGGTAGTGTAAACGTCGACTTTTCTTCTTTTTTACTGTTTTCATTTTTAGCAAATGTCATTTCATGTTCAGCGAGTGGAATTACACTTAATAATAGTAATATTATGAACAAACGCCATAACGTTCTTTTCATCTATCGTACACTCCTTTGTACGTATTTTGTACGTGAGAGTGTCTCTTATACAAACAGTTTATGGAAAATCAATTTGTTGCACAGCTTCGATTAGTCGGTCGATTTCTTCTACTGTATTGTACGGCGCGATGCCTGCACGAATTAAACCACCGCGATCTAACCCCATTTTTTCAACTAACGTTTGTGCATAAAAATCCCCATACTCTAAATGTAAGGCGTATTTCCGTGCTAATTGTTGACAGACGTCTTTTGCTTCTAATCTGTCCACTTGAAAACTAACCGTAGGTGTTTTTTTCACATTATCGTTCGCTTGATGTAACATCACATAGTCAATGGTTTGAAGCCCTTGACGTAACCGTTCTGCTAAATAATGTTCATATCGCTCCATTTTTTCGTATGCTGACAATATTTGCTCTCGTAATATGTTTCCCTCACCGATACTTGCCATAAAACGAACAGCTTCAATAACACCAACTAATCCTTCAAAGTTAAGGGTGCCTGTTTCAAGCTTTGCCGGATATTCGTCCGATGCTGGACGAAGTTTAAAAATATGCATCCGATTAAACAAGTTTTCCTCGATAGCAACGATCCCGACGTGGGGACCGAAAAACTTATAAGCCGAACAAAATAACACGTCCGCACCAAGTTGTTCAAAATCGACGACAAAATGTGGAACAGCATGTACTGCATCGACGATGACGAGCGCTCCTACATCCTTTGCACGTTGAATAATTTTTGCGCAGTCTGTTATCGTACCGATCGCATTCGATGCAAGTCCGACTGCAACGAGTTTCGTATCGTCCGATATAATTTCGTCAAGTTTTTCAAGTTGTAACGTTTTTGTCTCTTGTTGAAAGGGAATATAGCGAACCTCTATCCCTTTTTCCAATGCTGCTGTAACCCATGGATCTATATTTGCATGATGATCCATTTCTGTTACGACAATATTTCCTTTGCTATGTGACCATTCGCTACTTAATGCCCGCGCAACTCGAAAGGCAAGTGTCGTCATATTCGCACCGAAAGCAATATTTTCTTTCTTTGCACCTAGCAAGTTAGCAACATGTTGGCGCGCTTCTTCGACGATGAAAGCTGTTTCCATAGCCGTTGAGTATGTGCCACCTAAATTCGCTACCCCATTTTTCATATAGTTAGCCATCGCATCGATGACCCTGCCTGCAACTTGCGTCCCACCGGGACCATCGAAATAAGCTACGAAATGATCGTGCTCAATTCGTTGTAAAGCGGGAAATTGTTCACGTACTTTATCAATTGGATAATGTTCTACCACAGATGCCGCTCCCTTCTCTTTTAAAATGTCACGTGTAAATAATCGTTTACAATTAAATCATTACTTCTTCCCTACTTATGTTATCGCTTTCATTTTAATGCTTTTATTTATGACGACGTTTATGCGTCATATTATGTTCATTTTCTTTTTTCATTGTAAAGAGATAACGTTTCTCTCATAAAGCAGTTACATACAATAAGCTACTTTTATATTTTATTGAATTTTCCGAATAATATACGTAAGAGGAGACAATCATGTTGTACAAACCTATTAAACTACCCTTTTATAGCGTTTAATGTTTAAGTGAACGGATTATACATATACGATTTAACCTTGCGTCTTTAAATTATCTCGTTATACGATATTCATCTTGGATGACTGCGTTAATGACGCCACCCGTCGTAATGATAATACCCGATAAATAAAACCAAATCATTAACGCAATGACTGTTCCTAAACTACCGTATGTCGCCGAATAGTTGCCGACAGAGTTGACGTAAAAAGAAAAAATGTATGAACTGACTTGCCAAACGATCGTCGTAAACAGCGCACCCCAAACGGAATAACGTACGTATATTTTCGTATGCGGGGTAAACGTATATAACAAAAGAAAGACGACGAAAAAGATGAGTGAAGAAATAACCCAACGTAACGTATTCCAAATCGTTAAGAAACTTTTCGATAAGTCGAACAGTGCAAAAAACTGCTCACCAATCACCCGACCGAAAACAGGTAATAACAGCGCAATTGTAATGACGAACACCATACCAACCATCATGGCGATAGCGATGAGGCGAGTAACGATAAACGATCGATTTTGTTCTACTGCATACGCACGATTAAACGACTTTGTTATCGCGTTCATTCCATTAGAGGCGGACCAAATCGTTCCGATAATTCCAACGGATAAAAGTCCGCCACGACGACTTGCTAGTAACTGCGTTAAGTTATCATTAATTAATTGAACGACATCATCCGGCAAATACGTTTCCATCGTATGCATAATCGACGGTACGTCGATCGGTAAATATCCGATTAATGTCACTAAAAAAAGTAAAAAAGGAAATAATGAAAGAAGAAAAAAATACGCTAATTGTGCCGACAATCCCATCACATCAGCTTGCTCCATTCGATTTGCGATCTTTTTTCCGAATGATAGAATTGTCGTCATTTGTTACCCTTCTTTCTTTTCAATTATTTATTAATAAACTTGTTTAACGACGATTCGATCGTCTCAAGCGTATGAAGCGCACCAGAAACGTTATCATCTACAGTTTTTTGTACTGTACTCGCACATCGTTTCGCTTTCTCAATCGCCTCTGTTGGATTTTTCGTATACGAACGAAGGGTTTCCCCCGATTTTTTTATCGATTTTTTCACGTACTGTTTTGCATCTTCATCGAACAACGTAATGAAACCACCAAGTAATGCGCCTACGATTACACCTGTATAAAACTTCTTCTTTCCCATCATGTATCGCCTACCCTTTTCATTCATTCTTATCGATAATTTCGCGTAACAACGCTTCTGTCGCTGCTGTTACTAGTTCATACGTCTCTTGAAAATCACCCGTATAATACGGATCTGGAACATTTTTCTCTGGATTATCTTCTAGAAAGTCGAGCAGTTTTTTTACGACGACATGATCTGGAATATCGTATTCTGCGCGGAGATTGCTTAAATTATCTTCATCCATCACGATGACGTATTGAAAACGATCGAAATCATCTTGACGAATTTGTCTCGCTGTCATTCCGTCATAAGATATACCGACCTCGTCCAATTTGTTACGAGTTCCCTCGTGCGGTGGTTTACCACTATGCCAGAGTGCTGTACCTGCTGAATCCACTTCAATTTTTTCTACTAATCCTTCTTCTAGTACGCGATGACGAAAAACTGCCTCTGCCATCGGTGAACGACAAATGTTACCTAAACATACGAATAATACGCGAATCATGCTTCTGCCTCCTATTATGACGTTCAACTAATCTGCAATTCGTGCAATACATCGCTCATCATTATTTTTTGCATTGTTTACGTAATTACTAACAGTATACGTCGTTACTTCTTGGGTCGCAACATTCGTAATAAACTGTTGTGCTTCCAAAGCCGTTTTAAAGACAGGTGTAATCCACTGTTCTTCTTGCTCTTTTGGTAAGATGATCGGCATACGGTGGTGAACATTTTTGAACGATTCATCCGCTTCTTTCGTTAAAATGGTACACGTAAATAACGTTTGTTCACCACGTTGCCATTTATCCCATAATCCCGCAAAGGCGAAAAGCTCATGATCCGTTACTTGAATTCGCTTCGGGACCTTTCCACTATCTGTCGTCATCCACTCATAAAAACTATCAGCGATAATAAGGCATCTTTTCCGAGCCATTAGTCGCTTGAAACTCGGCTTCTCGTGTGCTGTCTCACTTCGTGCATTTATCATGTTATTGCCGATTCGCTCATCTTTTGCCCACGCCGGAATAAGTCCCCAACGTAAATATCCTGCGCGACGCTTTTTTCCATCGTGAATGACAGCTAGTACATTTTGTGTCGGGGCAATGTTATAACTCATATGAAAGTTAGCGATCGGATGATCGATTAAAAAACGTTCTCTAATTTTCATTTCATCAGCTAATAACGTAAAACGTCCGCACAATTACATTCACTCCTAAAGTTTTACACGATGTGAACGACACGTGTATGCCCGATCATATCGTGAATTCCTTGTTTTTCATCCGCAAACGCCACGACAATATATAGCAATTTAAACGCAAAAATAATATTGTAAATAAACCGACCGATCACTTCCCTAAAAAGGAGGTCCGACCAGCGTAATGAACGATTGTCTACGTGAATTACTTTTAATCCGAAAATCATCTTACCGATCGTCTGTTGGAAATATTTCGTCATTACTAAAAAATATACGTAATAGACGATTCCACTTAATATGCCAGTTAACGTCCAAAAACCGATCTCAATCGGATTAGCGTCATACATCATTTTAAACGGACTTAATAAAATGCCATTTATACTGAAAATGACGATCACATCAAATATATACGCCCAATATCGCATCCAAAAACCGGCATAGCGGTGCGTGTCATCTGTCGTAACCGTATTTTCTTGTTTATCTTTAGTCAAATTGTCAGCGACAAATTCAT
>DATGRY010000043.1:0-4375 GCA_035303165.1 Pseudogracilibacillus sp. | reverse complement strand
TATGTGGATCGTTTCCAAAAAAGTGTTGCGTTAGCAGTGAAAAAGGAAGCAGAACAAAACGAATGTGATGAACCGAGCGAAAAGGGGAAAACAGTAGAACGTAGACATGAAACACAAGAGGAATCTACTGAACAAGAGAAGTTTGGAGCGGATCAACGTTCAGAAAAAAGCGAGGATGAGGAATCGAATGGAAAGGACGAGCGTGAACAAATAGACAATGGTCCTGACGACGAACGATATCATACAAATGGTGAAGAAGAATCCGATGATAAAGCGGAAGAAGATTCAGATGATGAAGATGATATAATTGTCCTCTATGAGCGCAGTCCTTATCTCGATGAAGTCAATGTGGACATTTATGAAGTGGAAATCTTCTTCCATGATAAGAGTGAAAAGGATATAATAGAATTCATTCGTCATGAATTAAAATGGACGAATAAAATTATCGGAATCGCAAACAACTACGTAAAACTTCTCTGGGTATGTGTATACGATTACTTCCCAGATAATGTTGGGCTTGCTTTGCGCTTTGCATTAGATCGTGAGGAAATAGACGATTACTTCTATGTGCAAATCTATTAAAAGATTAATATATGATAGACGTTGCACCGTGTCGATGGTAAAGTGGAGTTATTGAACATAAACATGATAAGGAGAGATACAATGACTAGCCAAGTAGTAGATTACAACACGTACATTGAAAAGTTGAGGAAAATTGAAGAAATTGATTGGGTAAAATTTGAACTTTCGTTAAACGAGAGACCTAACTTTTGGTCGATTATCGAATATGGTGAAAAAGTAAAGAAAGGCGGACGCTCGTCCCATGAAGAGCGAATGTCCCGAATGATTCGTTGGCTAATGGATCCAAACGAAACTCATCATCTTGGCAACATTTTCATCGTTCAATTGCTTAAGTTAATCAACGTAAAATATCCATATAGTCCTTATGAAAATAAGCAAATACACGTAGATGCAGAATACGACTATATCGATGTGTTATACCGGGATTATGAAAACGACGTCTTCCTTGCAATTGAACTGAAACAATATGCGAAAGAAGGAAAAAGAAACAGTGGAAAATCGCAACTCGTTCATTACGACGACGTCTTACAACATCTTGCATCGGAGAATACGCAGGTGCATCGAATTTTCTTAACTCCGGCAAAGGACCATGCGACAAGGGAAGAATGGGTACCCGTCGGCTACGAGCAGTTTATCGAAATTATGAGGCGTGTCCTAGAGGAGGCGCTTGCTGACCCATCGATCCCTTATCGAGAAGAGACGGTGAAAATACTTAAAGACTTTAAAGATGAATTACAACGAATCTATTATATAAAAAATAGAGATCCTCGTAAAATTCGTCAACCCTTTACTCCAGAAGAAAGAAAGTTTACTCGCCAACTCGTAACAGAAATTAATGGCGAAGCAGAACGAAAACATATAGACGAGCTAATGAAAGAAAACGATGGAAACATAGAAAATATGGAGACGCTCCTTTTGTTCATCGGTCGATTTATTCATACACAAGACCATACGACGAGTGAGGAGTCGATGATTTTGATGCGTAAAATTTATAATTACTTCACTGCTGAACAACAGTTACCGTTAGACGTAAGTATAGAAATTCCGGAGGAAAAGCGTATATCAAAGCTCGATCGTGAAATAATTGACGAACACGAATTACGATTAGAAACATTGGAATTAACGAGTACAGGTCAAGGAATTCATATGCGTCCAAACGATACGAACTACCGCATCTACTTCTCTAGCAATGGGAAAGGTGAGTTTCCCGGCGCTTACATTCATCTCGGATATATGAAAGGAGATAAAGAGAAGATAAAAAATAGTACGATAGTAAAAAATAAAAGCTTCCAAGTACATAGTGAATTAATTATCGATGATAAAATCATGGACGAAAATGGTGACATATACGATATAGTAGAATTAATTGAAGACCATATTATTCCAGCTATTGCCGAATTAGATGAGTTTGGCCAAGAACTAACGAGTCCTTTAATCATTGATGAAAGTTCGAAGCGTTCATAGCTTCGTACTTTTTATCAAGGGAATGGGAGGTACGAGAAAAATGGATCGAAAATATAGTATTCTATTATTAGACATATTAGATGTCATTAAAACGTACAGTGACGTACATAACGAAATAAACCAAAAACAGATTATTGACATTTTAGAAGATGAATACGGTTATGAAAACCTATATGCGAAAAGAAAAACGGTGAAAAATAATATCGAAAAGCTTTTACAGTACAGTAAGCGAAAAGATATTGAGGTCAATGAAATTGAATATGAAACAAATGAGCGTACAGCCACTCATTCGAACACGAAAAAAAAGGTAACGTATTATACGTATACGAACTTTCGTTATATACACAGCTTTACATATGGAGAGATACGCTTGCTCATCGATAGCATTCTGTTTTCAAAACATATTCCGAATAATCAAAAGCGACAATTAATGGGGAAGTTAGGGAAGTTACATAGCGTTCACTTTGATTCACGGATGAAATACATTGAAACGTTAACAGCGACAGACCCCGTTAACCATCAATTGTTTCTTAATATCGAAGATATTGAAAGGGCGATTCAAGAGGAAAAACAAATATCGTTTCAATACAATGAATACACCGTTGATGAGCATAATGAGATTGTTTTGCGCCAACGTTTGAACGATGATGGAGAAGCAAGGACTTATATCATTAATCCGTATCAAATGGTGGCAACCAATGGTCGATATTATTTAGTTTGTAACAACGATAAGTACGATAACTTGTCTAATTATCGAGTAGATCGCATTACAAATTTGCAAGTATTAAAGAAAGAGCGAAAACCGCTTTGGAAATTACAAGAAGCTAATGATCGTCTCGATCTTTCAAAGTATATTTCTGAGAGAGTGTATATGTATCAAGGTGAATCATCGTCCGTAAAGTTACGCTTAAAGAAAGAAATTTTAACCGACTTTGTCGATTGGTTCGGGACGGAAAAAGTTGATTTATTTGAACAGACGGCAGATACGGTGACTGCACGGGTAAGGGTAAATGAAGAGGCGATGCGTAAGTGGGCGATCCAATATGGAAAGTACGTACGAGTTTTATCACCTCCAAGATTAGTTGAAAAAGTGAAGCAAGACATTCAACAAATGTGGGACGAATACAATTCATTCTGAAATAAAATTTTATAGTCGGGGGAAACGAATATGAACGAACGATATTTAACGAAATCACGTTTTAAATTAGCATTAGAATGTCCGACGAAGTTGTATTATACGGGTAAAAAGAAGTATGCGAATAAGAAAGTTGATGATCCCTTTTTGGCGACGTTAGCCGAAGGTGGATTTCAAATTGGTGAATTGGCGAAAGAGTACGAGCCTGGAGGTTACGACATTACGGCGCTCGATTATGATGAAGCATTAAAACAAACGAACGAACTTTTACAAAAAGAACATGTCATTATTTACGAAGCGGCACTACAGTTTGAACATTTATTCGTACGCGTAGATATATTAAAGAAAAACGGAAACGACATTCAACTAATCGAAGTAAAATCGAAATCAGCCGATGACAAGATTGCAAAAATAAGTGAAAATGAAGACGAGAAAGTAAACTCTACATGGAAGCCGTACGTGTACGATATCGCTTTTCAATATTATGTCGCAAAACAAGCATTACGAAATTATACGTTCACTCCTTATTTAATGCTCGTTGATAAGAAGGCTCTTTGCCCATCGGATGAGCTACATCAAAAAATAAAGTTAATGAAGGATGAGCGTGGCCGCACGTATGCTAAGGTTGTCGAGCCATTAACGGAAGAGGAATTAGTGAACCCTTTATTACGTACATTTAATATGCGAAGAATTTGTGAGGAGATCATTGGTGATCATACGTTGGAGCATGAAGATGAATCGTTATCGTTTGCCGAAGCGGTTGCTTTATATGCCGAACATTATGTGAAAGATGAAAAAATAGAGCCTATCATAAAAAACCATTGTAAAAGTTGTGAGTTTAAAGCAACAGACGAACAACTCGCAGATGGGTTTTCTTGTGGTTTTCGCGAATGTTTTACAGATGTTTTTAGTTGGAACGAGAAAGACTTTGATGAGCCGATGATTTTCGATTTGTGGAATATGCATTGGGCAACGACGAACAAACTAATTGCTGAAAATAAAATAAAGCTACGTGATGTAGAAAAGACGAATTTTACCATCCAATCGCAAAGTGATCCTTCCCTCGGATTACATCCGTCAGAACGGCGTTGGATGCAAGTGGAAAAAGCGGTAGCGAACGATACGTCGTACTATATTGATAAAGTAAATTTGAAAAAAGAAATGGACGACTGGATTTATCCGTATCATTTTATC
>DATGRY010000042.1:0-3624 GCA_035303165.1 Pseudogracilibacillus sp. | reverse complement strand
AAACCGGATACGTAAGAACGGCAAAGTGGCTCCGGACAAGCTAATATTTCAAAAGATAGCCCCACCACTCTATATTTCCACATGAAATACAAGGTTAGGTTACTTCTCTACGTCTATTGTCAGATCTTCCTTTAATCGATTACGATAAAACTTCTCAGTTAGCAACTTCAAAGGTTCGTCTTCATTTTTAAATGTATAATATGTATATTTGCCGTTTCGGATCATATGAAAATGACTGCTTAAAAATCTGCTAATAAATGTTCTCGAACATGCATTGCCGCACCAATCCTCCATGCGCTGCGTAGTAATGTTAATTTACAGAAATAGTAAATGAAACTGGGTAATGGCGTACAAAAGAACGTCGTGAATATGGAAGTTCTCGTTACAACGAGAGCAGGAAAAATATAGTTGTCCGTCTCGTTTTAAGTTCGCACGGCATCTTTCACAAAAAAGTCCACGTTTCATTTCCTCTAATTGGATTTCGGGAAGTACTTCATAATTAGAGCGTATCTTTTTTCTTTGTAAAATTCTTTCCGCTAAATCTTGAGTAAAACTCGTTATTGTACTTGCATTTTGTTCGATTTTAGTGAGAAACCGTTTTATTTGAGGAGGATAAATAAAAGGAGATTGCATCGGTGAGTTATATAGCCAAAACGTACGGTTGATAAACACGATATAGGCTTGAACTTGTATTTTAACTCGCATTTCTTGCAATAACTGTTTAAATAAAAACTCGGTTCGAGCTAGTTGAGTTAGAGAATTATATATTTCTCTATTCGTTTGGACGTTGAAAAACTTATCGTCTTTGAAGTAGTAGCCATCGGTGTAGTTTTTCACTTCGAGAAAAAAAGAGTGTCTGAAGTAAGGAGTAAATAATCAATTTGAAATTCTTTCTGATGGACTTCAAATAAGCAGTCGTAAAAGGGAAAACCTTTTTACTGTCAACCTCTTCTAAGAAGTCAATGAATTTCCTTTCTCCAGTGAATCCTTTGTATAATCGTTCGTATGGATTTTCTTCATGAAAAGGGTGCTCTTTCCGTGTGAGGAGAATTTCGTAGAATAATAGGGGAAGCGGGATCCTTTGTTGAAGCGTTTCTTTCATCACATCAGTCCTTCCTTTTTAATGAATAGTGTACGAAAACTTCAGGAAAATTCAAGTAAATAATAGGAACACTTTTCACATCAAGCAACGCTCTGTCTTGAAAGTGTTCGGGCAATCGAGGACGTAGTATACTAATGTGTAGGAGGTAGGAATGTGAAACGTAAGGAACTATGTCATATACAACATATGATCGAAACTTTCATAAACGTCGTAGATCACTTTTCGGTCCTAGTAAAAGCAAAAAAGCTACATCAAAGTACATATACATTTAACCGGATGATGAAAAGTTTTCAACTTATCTTTCCAACGTTGCATCAAATCGCACAACCTGTAGAAAAAGAAGCGGAACAAATTGATAAGTTACTTCGACAAATCGGTCGAGAAATGGACGATGAAAACTTCATCAAAATTTCGAAAATAGTACAATTTTCTTTACGACCGAGCGCAAATCAATTATTGCATAGTTTTATAAAAACTGCAGGCGATCATAAAAAAGAAACAACGACCAAAATCGGCTTGTTTCATCATAAAAGGAATCCGCTTGAACTTTTAACCGCGGAGCGAATAAGAGCACTAAATAAAGAAGCAGAAAAACAAAAAGCGACATTATATTATTTTACATCAAACGATATCGACTTTCATAAGAAGCAAATGAAAGCCGACACGATCGTACATGGCGAACGAATCCAGGTGAAAATCCCTTATCCCGATGTCGTTTATCATATCGCCGCAAACGGCCAAAATTTTGAAGAGAGGAAATTAAAGAGGGAAGTACCGTTTACTAGTTATTTCACCGGACATACGTATACGTTGCCACAAAAACTTGCGCAACATAAAAAGTATATGGAATATCTTCTTCCGTTTACGACATGTTTGACGAAAAAGAACGTGTATCGGTTTCTAACAAGAAACGAAACGGTCGTGTTTAAACGTATAAATAGAAAAAGCGGGGAAAATATATTTTTCGTTCAACAAGAAGACAGTGGGTACGTCGTAAGCGAACATGAACAAAGAGCTGTCATGACTGCCGATGAATTTGAACAATTTATAAACGATACTATTCTAGCACAAAAAGGTACGTATATCGTTCAGCGGTATTTGTTCAGCCGCACGAGCAAAGACGAGCCGTTTCATATTCGAGTGCACGTGCAAAAAAATGAGCATGGTATATGGGTCATTTCTTTTATGTACGTCATGATTGGCAAACACAACGACTTTGTAAGTAGTGGCCGCATCATAAAAAATGTAACGCAATTTTTAAAAGAACAATACGGTGTCCATTGGCAAGACTATTACGAGAAAATAACGACGTTATCTGTAGATGTAAGTATGTATGTAGATGAACGATACAATTTCGGTTTAGATGAATTAGGGATGAAGTACGGGATAGACGAAGAAGGAAACGTTTGGGTGTATGAAGTAAATAACGCACCTGATAAGAAACAATTCGAAGAAAAACGTGCCGTTCATACGATCGCGTACGCAAAATACATTGCTCAAGGTGGGTTTACGTACACCGATTTTGCAACGAAACGTCAACCGTTGGCGGGACAATTTAATGCAAGTAAATCGACTTTACCGGTGGCAACGAAAAAGCATCGAATGAATGTTGCCATATTAACGTCAGAACAGACCGAACCATCATCGTTACAATCGTTTTTCGAAGCGGCCGTACATAAGAATATGCAACTCTATTACTTTACACGTAAAGATATTGATTACGAGTTGAAATTAATCCGAGTTTCTTATTTTGAGCACGGAAAATGGGTACAGAAAGTAACAGAATATCCGGATGTCGTCATCGATCTTCTTAAACTACGCGGGCATAAATCGGTCCGAATGTTGTACGAAGAACTGAGCGACGTGCAATTTTTAAACAACATTCCTTTTCATTACATTACGAAGGAACGAGTATACAGAAAGTTACAAGACGATTATACGATCGAACCTTTTGAAAAAGTGGCACGGACACGGGACGTTTTTACATTTTTAGAACGATATAACTCGGTATTTCTCTACGCTAATACGTTCGGTGACCGTAAGGAGCATTATGAGATTCATAAGTTCGATGATCGGTATTTTTTCAAAGACGAAAGGAACGTAGAAGAACATAGCACATTTACGTTACGTCACGAAGTAAACAACTTAGTAGAAAACCGTTCTTTTCTCGTGCAGCGTGATACACGATATAAACTTCCCGATAACAGATTACTGTCATTCCACGTCGATTTAGTGAAAAACGGCAATCATTGGATCGTGTTATATGAGGAAGCGGTGCTAACATACGCAAATCGCCCCAAGAAAGAAGTGTACGCATTAGATGAACTGCTTCACGAACAACACTTGCCTGATCCGATCGCACAAAAAATAAACGAAGACTTGCATCGTACGGTTATAGAAATTGCTAAGGAATACGAAAGTAATGAAGAATATAACGTGAACGAATTGTTTCTCAACGTATCCATAAATAACAAAGGGGAATTTTGCGTTCTCGAACTTGAACCGTACATTCATCATGAAGT
>DATGRY010000041.1:0-40449 GCA_035303165.1 Pseudogracilibacillus sp. | reverse complement strand
TCAAAATAATCATTCGTTTGTACGATTGGATCATTCGGAAACGGAAAGAATAGTCTTACTCGTTGAAACTCATTGTATGTAAGTAACAGTTTCTTTTCATATTCCATCTCTTGTACCATGTAAAATTCCTCCATTTCTGTCATCTGTTTAATTATGTATGATTATTTGTTTGAAAGCAAAGAATGAATAGGATATCGTATATGGATGCAAGATACACCTCTTGCTTATATATATGAAAAGTTGTTCCATATATCGATGCCGTTAAAATATAAGAAAAATTCTATCATATTTACTTTTACTTAGCATTGACATAGGAATAGAAAATTATATAATATCTATCAGACGAGGAAGCATTTTCGGACAGTCGTTCCGACGTAAGCGTTACGGCTTAACCTAGCTCATCAATCAATATGGTAACCGTTTATAATATGTCGTAAATAGAGAGGGTGATACAGTGCGAAAAATAACGTTTCCAATTTTGTTTTGTACAGTTTTAATAGTTGCGATAGCATGTAGTAATGGATCGGAACAAACGGAAACGACTAATGCATCTGATGAAACAGAGGAAAACAACGTAGATCATGGTTCACGACTTAATGAAATCATCGAAGAAGTTGTTATTCGAGTTGGAACGACAGGTGATTACAAACCGTTTACGTATTTAAATCCAGATACAGGAGAGTTCGAGGGTTCTGATATCGATGCCGCAAAATTGTTAGCTGAAGAACTCGGGGTAAAAGTGGAATTTGTCGAAACTTCTTGGCCGACGTTAATGGATGATTTATTAGCAGGGAAATTTGATATCGGAATGGGCGGTATTACTCGTACGTTAGAACGGGAAAAAACAGCTCATATGTCTAAGCCATATTTGGATTTTGGAAAAGCAGCAATTATTCGTAAGGAAGATAAAGATACGTTTACGAGTGTAGAAGCGATGAATCAACCAGATGTAAAAGTAGGTGTAAATCCGGGTGGGACGAATGAGGAGTATGTACGCGAACATTTAACGGAGACCGACGTTACAGTTGTTGACAATAACTTAGAAATCCCCGGAATGGTAGCTGATGGAGAATTTGATTTAATGATAAGTGAAAGCTTAGAAGCTATTCTATTTGAGAAAGTTGATGATAGATTATATGCGGCGTTTATCGATGATACATTGACGAAAAGTCAGATGGGTTATATAATGCCTCAAGGAGAAACAGAATTACACAACTGGGTTAATTTATGGATAGATGAAATGATGTTGAACGAAACGTTTGAAGAGTTAATCGATAAATGGATGCAGTAACCAACTTTTCAAAAAATTTATATAAGAAAAAACTTCAAAACATAGATTCTGGCGACGAATCTATGTTTTTTGTTCGTTTTTCACACTTTAATTCGTAAACTCGTGATGGATGAAAACAAAACAGGGAGGATACGAACATACAGTGATCGTATGTTGACCGTATAGCTCAGAAGCATCGCCTCACTATGAATTAATGTTTGTTCCAATACGATTATGTTAAAATATACATAAAGCATTCGTACAAAGTGATACCGTTTGGACAAGACTGTTAGGAGGCAGCAATATGAAGTTTATGATCGTATCCCGAGGGGACGAACGTTCGAATAATATTAAATCGAAGATGAAACAATACTTATTAGATTTTGATTTGGAATATGATCCAGAAAATCCGGATATCGTTATATCTGTTGGTGGAGATGGAACGTTTTTAGAAGCGTTTCATCAATATGTCGATAAATTAGACAAAACGGCATTTTTAGGTGTACATACAGGCCATTTAGGCTTTTATACGGATTGGACATCGGATGAAGTAGAAAAGCTCGTCATCGAAATTGCCAAAACGCCATTTCACGTCGTCGAATATCCACTTTTAGAAGTTATTATTCGTTTTACGGATGAAGAGAAAACGTTACGCTCACTTGCGTTAAATGAGTCGACGATTAAAACACTAGAAGGTTCTGTCGTATTTGACGTACAAATTCGAGGCGAACATTTTGAAACGTTTCGTGGAGATGGACTTTGTATTTCGACCCCGTCTGGTAGTACAGCATACAATAAAGCACTTGGCGGAGGAATCATTCACCCATCACTCGAGTCGATTCAAATTACAGAAATTGCATCGATCAATAACCGCGTGTTTCGAACGATCGGTTCACCGCTCATTTTGCCGAAACATCATACGTGTATATTAAAGCCGTTGCAAAAAGACCGGTTTATTATCGCATTTGACCATATAACAAAAACATTTTCCGATGTAAAGTCCATTCAATGTCGTGTTGCGAAAGAACGGATTCGTTTCGTTCGTTATCGCCCATTTCCATTTTGGAAACGAGTACGCGATGCGTTCGTGACGGAAGTAAAAAGGGATGAATAAAAGAAGCGCTCATGAAGTTTACATATAAAATTGATAAGCGATATGAAGGAATGTTATTACGCGACTATTTGCGGGATGAGTTGCACCTTTCCACACGCCTTATTAAAAAGGCAAAATCTCCAAACGGAAAATTACTTATCAACGGTGTAAAAAAAACGGTACGTTATTCGTTACGAGTTGGTGATACGTTACAAATTATTTTTCCGCCGGAGGAAAAAAGTGAATCACTACGACCGGAATATATTCCGTTACATATTATGTATGAAGATGAACACGTTCTAATCGTAAATAAGCCGAGTGGAATGGCGACGATTCCATCACAACTTTATCCGAGTGGAACGATTGCAAACGGGATATTGTACTATTATGAGCAAAGTAAGTTACCGTATACGATTCATATTGTCACTCGGTTAGACAAAGATACGTCCGGTTTAGTCGTCGTGGCAAAACATCAATATTGCCATTCGTTATTATCAACGATGCAACGAAAAAATGAACTTATTCGTGAATATGAAGCAGTCGTCACCGGTCATTTGGATAGAAAAATAGGTACGATTGCAGCGCCGATCGGACGTAAAACAGACTCGATCATTGAACGAACGGTTACACCTACAGGAAAGAATGCGGTGACTCATTATGAAGTTGTACATGAAACGGGATGTTTGACGCTACTGCGCATTCGTTTAGAAACGGGACGAACACACCAAATTCGCGTCCATTTCGCCCATATTGGTCATCCGCTCGTTGGCGATCATCTGTACGGAAAAGAGAAAAAGGATATCGAGTTATTACATCGACAAGCGCTCCATTGTAGCTACATCCGATTCGTTCATCCTTTTACGAACAAAACAATCGAAGTACATAGTTCATTGCCGGATGACGTAAAAAAACTGCTACAATAATCAGTTTTATATACTGTTTCTTCGTCCATTTAGTTAATCGATAGGTAGGTGAACGATGGTGAACGGAGTAAAAGAAGAGATTCAATTCGATCTAAACGTATTAAAAGAAACGATAGAAAAAAACGAACCTGAAACATTTCGCGAGCTTTTTTTACATTTACACCCTTATGAACAATCGCTCGCCTTTCAATTATTATCAAAAGAAGAACGACTCGAAGTGTATGCGTATTTATCCCCATTTGAAGTGTCGGAAGTAATTGAGTATATAGATTTAGACGAAGCGGTCATTTTTATGACAGAGATGGAGCCACGGTTTGCGACTGATGTACTCGCTGAAATGGCAGTCGACGATGCGGTCGATATTTTACAGCAACTGTCGATCGATGAAGTAGCAAGTCTTTTAGTCGTCATGGATAAAGATGCAGCAGATGAAATAAAGACGTTGTTACATTACGAAGAAAAAACTGCTGGAAGTATTATGACGACCGAGTACGTTTCACTTTATACGACACAAACAGTACGTGAAGCATTACAAGAAATGAAAGATAAAGCACCGGATGCTGAGACGATTTATTATACATATGTACTCGATGAGCAAAAACATTTAGTCGGTGTCATTTCATTGCGCGATTTAATCGTTGCAGATGAAGATGAAAAAATTGAACATGTTATGTCGGAAAACGTCGTATCTGTCTCTGTCGGACGTGACCAAAGAGAAGTTGCACAGATGATTCGCGATTACGACTTTTTAGCGATGCCAGTTGTCGATTTTCAAAATCATTTACTCGGTATTATCACAGTGGATGACATTATTGACGTCATGGAAGAGGAAGCGAGTGAAGAGTATTCTAAGTTCGCTGCGTTAAGTGGAAAAGGAACGCGTGAACTTGATGTAAGTCCTGTGCAAGCGGCACGAAAACGTTTGCCATGGCTCATTATTTTACTTTTTCTCGGAATGATTACGGCAAGCTTAATCGGGAGTTTTGAATCGACGTTAGAACAAGTGCCGATCGTCGCTATTTTCATACCGTTAATCGCCGGAATGGCTGGAAATGCAGGGACGCAATCGCTAGCCGTTGCTGTTCGCGGTTTAGCAATGGGAGAATATATCGCCGAAAAAAAGTTAAAGCTCGTCTTAAAAGAAATAACGACAGGCGTTTTAGTCGGTGGATCGTGTGGAATTGTCGTTACATGTTTCATTTATTTTTGGAAAGGAAGTTTCTTTTTAGGTTTATTAGTCGGAATTGCTATTTTGGCGACATTGACAGTCGCAACGTTATCCGGTGCACTTATTCCACTTATTATGGAACGGTTAAACATTGATCCTGCTGTTGCATCCGGTCCGTTCATTACGACGTTAAATGATATTACGTCAGTCATTATTTATTTCGGGATGGCGACAGTTTTTATTAGTTACTTATTATGAAGCGGAAATTTCCAACGAACATATACAATTCGTTGGAAATTTTTTAACACATTTTTCGCCCATTCATATAATGAACTAGTTAATTGAACGAAAAGGAAAGGGGCAGGGCGATGGGAAATGATAAAGTGATCACACCGTTACTTTACATCGAACAGCCAAATTTAGACCGACCGCTTGCGTATATGCAACAGTCCTACTACGGAACGAAAGTGGAAAACAATTCACAATCGGAAATAAAAGAGGAATCGGTTGCAACAACAGATGAATACGGCGAAAAACGGTTTGAACGAATGTCTGTAGAGGAAAAAATTGCGTATTTACTCGACGTTCCAGAAGAAGTTCCTCCGTTAAAATGTGTCATTTATACGAGAGAGGGAAATTTTCAAGGGATTATTACCGCTGGTGATGAAACGACTGTAACGATCAAACGATTCGGCAGACACGATGCACGTGTGAACAAGGGCGATATCGTACAAATAAAGTTAATTGGATTTTAAAAAAGGAATACACCACTGAACGACATAGTAACGGGTTCGGTTTTGAAAGACAAAATTTTTAAAAAACAATAAAAATAACGACTAAATTATTCGTATATTAGCATTTGAATTCACACTATAATGAACGATAAATTCAATAAATTAAAAGGAGCTAAGTTATTTAAGCTCCTTTTGGTGCATTTTTTATTGTCTTCCTATTAAACAATCACACCCGATTTTGAAACCGTCTAAATTTCTCCAATGGCTTTTAAGGCCCAATATATTCCTATATGAAACCTCATTGGAACGAATAACGACATAAATACAAGTGATAAGACAAAAAGAGATGTACGGGTTTTGAATTACTGAATGACAAAGAAAACAGCACTTATTCCCCAAAGGGAAAGGTTGATAAAAAACTCCGGTGTAACGAAGGTTTTATCAGTATAGTTTTCTGCAATAGTTCTTGATGCTAAAAACAAAGATACAAATAAAGCAATAATACCACTTATGACAAGGCTTACTATTGAAATTATTTGTCGTTTTCCCACGGCTCTTCTCTCTCAATGATAATGTTAAAATATTTCATTCAAATGAATGACCCCTCCAAAAAACATTTGTTCTCAAAGATATTGATTAGTAGTTTATTGACAACACCACTTTCAGTATATTTAGTATACTTTGCATAATAATAAAAAAGAAGAACTAAATACTATGTGATTTAGCCCTTCAATTATAAGGTAAATTATCTTTTTGTACACCAAAACCGAACTCGTTAACGTAATGTCAATGGTGCTTTTCTCTTAGCAAGCGGAAATAGCTGGTAAGCATGTAACGTGACAGAAGCAATTGACATCGACCGTAATACAAATACCTGTTGTACGTAAATGTTTCGTTTCTTGGTCTGATGGATCGTGTGGATTTTGATTGCTATCGTTCGGGTCACGTAATAATTCAATGACAGCACAGCAATCTTTCGTCACACTTTTTACGCGGAAATAAAAGCTCGATACGATCGTTCCGATGTCACGTGGATGCGCACCGTATCCTTTAAACGGTTTACAATTATTTTTGCAATATAAAAGAACTGGTACTGTGTCTAAATTATTTGTAATTTCTGTTTCGCCTAAAAGATCACTAATCGATTTTTCACAACTCGTATCGCAAGCGAATTCTCTTATATCACGTTGTGCACGTGCTATTTCTTTTAATACATCACATACACAATTTCCAGTTTTATACCCTGACCCACAACTCATCATCATATCTCCTTTCTCCATGAATAACTAATTGAAGTCATTAATAGACTATGTGTAATTCGTCACGGTGTGTAGGCATTCATCAACGTTTCGGTCAAAAAATGATTTAGTATGTAAAGGTGGGAGGGATCATGTTTAGCATAAAGAGCGATAAGCGAAGTTAGGAAGGTACAAAAATGATAGTGGAAAAGGAATAGTCAAAATATTACGTAAATGTTTAGACGTACATATTTACGGGTACGAAGTAAATAGGAGGTGGTAACGATGGGTTACATTTTACCGGTTACGCACTATACGTACCAACAGTACCATCGTCGAATCAATAAGCGAACGAAAAGTCCGCATGCGATAGATGCCACGCCGAAAGTTACGTTTCATATGATTAATGACTCGTATGAGTTTCACGCGAAAAATGTCATGTATAACAATATAGGTAGGAAAGTGCATGATGGGGAGGAAGAAAAGAAACGGTCTGTAGATTATCCGGAAAAGAAAGGATTAACGATAAATGAGACTATATAACAGATAGAAAGAATGCAACAGAGAGATGATTGTTGCATTCTTCTTGTTTACTCTCGTTTCTTTTGCATATGTTTCGACTTTATTTTCTCGTACGGTAAGATGAATAGACTTTTTCCTGGAATATATTCTGCATAAAAAACATCTTTTATGTTTTCCACGTTTTGTTTATTTAGTTCATTTAACAGTTGTTCTTCCGTTAAATCAGCTTCGGCAATATTATCTTTAATTATTTCTCCATCTGTAATAACAGGCATCGCAATTTCCGCTTTCGTCAGTTTTACGTTTAAATCTTGCTTCGTCGGGGTTTGGTATGCTGGCTTTTTCACGACAGACAGTTCCCCATTCGTCTCTAAAATTGCATATTCAACTTCTTGAATGGCAAATACGTCTTTCATGCGAAGTAGTTGCTGCAGTTCATTAATGTCAATTTTATTTTTCCGCATCTCTTCATAGATAATCTTCCCTTCATGAATGACGAGCGCCGGTTTCCCTTCTAATAAAAAGCGAGAACGTTTATATTTTTGCGTAATCATTTCGATCGTAAATAAAATGACACCCCAAACGAGAATGACGTACCCGATTTCTAATATACCAGTCTTTTTGTCGAATAATGCATTACCGATGAGCTCACCGAGCACGATTGCGGCAATGAAATCAAAAGCGGTCAGTTGAGATATTTGTGTTTTACCGAGTACTTTCGTTAATAAGTAAAGAGCTAAAATACCGAATGCAGTTTCATATAGCATCGCTAACATTTGATTCCATGACATAAAAAAACGTCCCTTCTAGCGGTAATATTACTAATATCGTTCCGCTAAAAGGGGAGAGTATACATGGTAAATAAACGGATAATGTCTTTATATTAACGGAGTCGCTTTTCCATAGCGACGTGTGCGATCCCAGCATCGAAAAATTCTTCCTCAGAAATGACGACATATCCGAGTTTTTTATAAAAGTCTTGTGCATACGATTGTGCGTTAAGACGAGCAGTGTCATAGCCACGTGTCACAATTTCTTCTTCCATTTTCGCAATAATTTTTTTACCGAGAGCTTTGTTACGGTATGGCTTTAATACGCAAATCCGTTCGAGTTTTCCGTAATGATCGACAAAGCGGAGCCTACTCGCACCGACGACCTTATCATCGTAATAACAAATGAAATGAATCGCTTCTTCTTCGTGTTCATCTATTTCTATTTCCATCGGTACGTTCTGTTCTTCGACGAAAACAGTTTTGCGAATGTCATAAGCTAAAGCAAGTTCTTTTTCTGAAGTGGCAATTTTTACTGGCATGTCGTAACTCCTATCCTAAGTGAAATGTTTCGTGTATTTTCCATGAGCCGTCGTCTTGTAAATGCATTAAATGGAACTTGTCCACTTCATATTCAAAGTAAATGTCTTTCATACGTAAGCTACCAAATATGTCGGAAAATTCATCTTCAGCTAAGTTTTGTCCAATCGTAATGTGTGGAACGAAAGGGTGGTCTCTTTTCGTTGTAAACGGTTTTTCATGCATTTTTTCATGCAAATACGTTAACGACTCGTGCTCATCCACTTTGAAAAAGATCGTATACGTTACTGGAGCAAACGAGCGAATTTTTGAAATGGTTATCGTAAACGGTTTTACGTCTTTCGCGATTTCAGTTAGTTTTTGAATGAAAGTATCGAGCGAAAGGTCTTGTAACGAAAACGCTGGCTTTACCGTTATATGCGGTTTAATAAGCGTATATTTTGGATCGTAACGCTTGCGATAAGCGTTAGCTTCCGCTTGAATTTCATCAGATGGAAAAATGGCTATACCATATTTCATCGAAAGCCCTCCATTTCTTCTCATATTTTATCTACGGATCATATAACAAAGTACGATACGGTTTATTCGTAAAGTTAGTTTACAGTATAACAAAAATATGACGATTAAAAAAGTATGCTTTTGCGAAATGAGCTACCCGTACATTTGGACGAGTACATCTGGAAGTTCGATTTGCCAATATTTCCACGTATGGTTACCGTCCGTAATTTCTTCATAATGGTAATGTACTAACTTGTCGCGCAACTCGTTTGCTAACGTTTTATTCGGTGTAACGAAATCGACTTCATCGTCTTGGGTCGTTTTTACATTCGTCTCTTTTAAGCCGATCGAATGGTAAAGTTCGACGTCTGCAGCTGGGTTACTTTCTTTTACCATTTGTAAAACTGTTTCATCGACGAGTGGGGACTGAATAATCGCCTTTTTAAACACGTTACTATTCATAAGCGTCGTAAGTAGAGCGAGTGTTCCCGCTAGTGAATCACCAATAAGTGAAAAAGTAATACCGAGAGGATTTAACGGAACGATCTCGCGTAAAAGCGGAACTACTTCCTGCAATAAAAATTGCTGATAAGCTCCGTACTGCTCCCCGTCTGGATGATATTTTTTTAAGCGATCATAGCGATCGATATAATGAATGCCGACGAAAATACAGTTGACGATATCATCTTCCTCGTGAAGTTTGTCACTTAATGTAGCGACGCGTCCCATTTGATAATAGTCATTGCCATCTTGCATAATGCAGACGTTCGTTCCGTAAATTGGGTTTATTTGCTTTGGTTCGTATATTTTTAATGTCATTTCTTCTTGTAAATATTCACTTTGAATTGTTCGGTCGTACATTGTACCTTTTCGTGCCATTTTATCCACTCCTAAACGATTCCTTCATGTAATGAATAATATTTTCCTTTTGCATCCATCAACTGTTTATGTGTTCCTTTTTCGATGATTTCACCATTTTCTAACAAGACGATCATATCTGCTTCACGAATCGTATTTAAACGGTGCGCAATGACGAAACTCGTTCGTCCTTTCATGAGTCGTTTTAACGCTTCTTGAATGTGTACTTCGGTAATAGTGTCGATATTGCTCGTCGCTTCATCTAATATGAGGACGGCAGGATCACGAATCATCGCCCGTGCAATGGCGATTAACTGTTTTTGTCCTTGACTTATGTTACTACCATTTTCTTCAAGCAACG
The DNA here is from genome assembly GCA_035303165.1 of Pseudogracilibacillus sp. Classification (GTDB taxonomy): domain Bacteria; phylum Bacillota; class Bacilli; order Bacillales; family Amphibacillaceae; genus Pseudogracilibacillus. The sequence goes on along the minus strand of DATGRY010000041.1, from coordinate 30,474 downwards.
TGTCGTACCCATTGGGTAATCTCTCAATGAAAGTATGAGCATTTGCGCGTTTAGCCGCTACAATTACTTCCTCATCTGTTGCGGTTAATTTTCCGTAACGAATATTTTCCCGGACAGTCGCTTGAAAAATGAACGTATCTTGTAACACAAATGCCATCTGTTTTCGTAAATTTTCGCGTTTTATCGACGCTAGTTCTATACCGTCAACCGTTATACTGCCACCGTCGTATGGATAAAAGCGCGATAGCAAGTTAATCATCGTTGTTTTGCCTGCTCCTGTATGTCCGACGAAAGCGACTGTTTGTCCCGCTTTTACGTCAAGGTGTATATTTTTTAAAACTGGCTCACCCTTTTTATATGCGAATTGAACGTTTGTGAACGTAAAGTTACCGCGAATCTCTGGTAAATCCCGTGCACTCATTTCATCGCTCGCTTCTACTTTTTCATCGAGAATATGGAAAACTCGCTCGGCTCCGGCGACCGCAGAGAGTAATATGTTGAACTGGTTCGATAGTTCATTCAGTGGACGGGTAAACTGTCGGGCATATTCGGTAAAAATGACAATCACACCGACTGTAATATGTCCGTTCAGAGCGAGTAGTCCACCGAAAAAGGCGATTAACGTAAAGCTAAGTAAGTTTAATGAGTTCATTACTTTCGGAATGTAGCCGGCAATCGTCTGTGCCCAAAAATTCGACAGTTGAAGCGTTTCATTGCGTACGGCGAATTCGTCGATGACTCGTTTTTCTTGCGAAAATGTCTTGACGAGTTGTTGCCCGGAGACAGTCTCTTCAATATATCCGTTCAGTTCCCCTAAATCATATTGTTGGCGTTTATAAAGAGCTCCCGTTCTTCTTGTAATCCAACGCATCGCGATAAATAGTAACGGAATAATGAGCATCGTAATTGCAGTTAATAACGGGCTTAAATAGAGCATGACAGCGACGGTGCCGATTAATGTGATTAGACTCGTGAAAATTTGGATAACTGATTCATTCAACGTATTATTAATGTTATCGATATCGTTCGTCACACGGCTCATTAGCTCTCCTTGCTGTCTACGGTCGAAGAAAACGATCGGAAGACGGTGAAACTGTTCAAATAGCTCGTGTCGTAACGTATAAACAGTCTGTTGTGCAATATCGATCATCCAAAAATTTTGTAAAAAAATAGCTAGTGCATGAACTGTATAAACGATGACGAGAGCGCCTAATAAATAAAGTAATCCTGTTGCTTTTTTCGTGACGATAAAGTCGTCGATCGCCGTACCGACTAAATACGGTCCTAATAGACCGAATGAGGAACTAATGATGACCATGAATATGACGAGTATAAGTTTCCATTTATACGTCATCACGTACGAAAACAGTCGTCTAATCGTTTTTGCTGTATTCGTCGCCCGCTCAGATTTTTCTTTCGATGTTGTTTGTAGGGAAATTTTTTCATATTGGAATGGACGTTTTAACTCGGTATTAAACATATGGAATCTCCTTTTCCGCTTGCGATGCAACGATTTGTTTATACACTTCGGATTCTTTTAGCAACTGTTCGTGTGACCCGTTCGCGAGGACGTTCCCGTGTTGAATTAATACAATACGATCGGCACGTTTTGCCGTAGCAGTTTTTTGTGTAATCATTAACGTCGTACATCGATGTTGTTTTAACGCTTTTAAGAGGCGATTTTCCGTCGCAATATCGAGTGCACTCGTACTGTCGTCGAGAAGTAATATTTTCGGTTTGCGAATAAAAGCTCGGGCAATCGATATTCGTTGTTTCTGTCCACCGGATAGATTAACACCTTTTTGTCCGACAACTGTATCATACTGCTCCGGAAACTGCATAATTGTATCGTGAATTTGGGCTACTTTTGCCGCATGAATAATTTGTTCTTCACTTGCGTCTTTCATCCCGAAAGCTATATTATCTTTTATCGTACCCGTAAAAAGTAGTGGTGCTTGCGGTACGTAGCCGATCTGTTTCCGCAATGCTTCCAGTTGAAAAGACTGAAGCGGCATGTTATCGATATAAATTACTCCATCTTGCACGTCGTATAACTTCGGAATGAGTTGAAATATCGTCGTTTTACCAGCGCCAGTTTCACCGATAAAAGCGACCGTTTCATTCGCTGCAATGGTAAAGGAGACACGTTCTAGGGCATATTTATCTGTTTCTGGATAAGTGAACGAAACGTTCTGAAATGTAATGCTCCCCGCTGGTACAGTTACGACCCCATCGTCTTTCGTCGTTCGTTCCTCTTCCTCTACCGTTAAAATAGAGTTGACACGTTGTGCGGATGCTTTCGCTCGTGCGAAACCTAATGTAATAAACGTAAATAAAGAAATTGCCATGACAATTCGTAGTGCATAGTTGACGATTGCTACGACATCTCCGACGTTCGTCGTTCCTGCAATCGTTCTTACATTACCGTACCAAAGAATAAAAAGTAAGCTAATGTTCATCGTGAACAGTAGAACAGGCATCGACGCTTCGATAAAACGGAGCGCTTTTTTCGTATGTCGTGCTAGTCGTTCGTTTGCTGTCATAAAGCGTGTTTGTTCATGCGATCGTTGTACGAATGCACGTATGATACGCATTCCTGCAATATTTTCTTGAATGGCGCGGTTCACTTGATCAACACTTCGCTGAACACGATCAAACAGGTTGCTTCCACGTTGCAATACCCAAAATAAAAAGAAGAGCATTAACGGTACGGTAAATAAAAAAATAAATGAAATAGAAAAGTTCACGTAAAAAGCCATGAGCATACTGCCGATAACCATAAGAGGTGCACGAACCATAATGCGTAGTGCCATAAAAATTGTCTGTTGAATTTGGCGGACATCGTTCGTAAAACGAGTAACGAGTGTTGAAGTCGGATATTGGGCAATTTGTCGATACGAGAAGGCTTGAATTTTCGCAAACAAATCTTTCCGAATATGAAAAGCAAATTGACTGCTAACGTGTGATGCATAATATGAATTAACAATTCCTGCGGTAAATGTTAGTAAGGTGACGACGAGCATCATTGCTCCCCATTTCGTTACGACAGTCGTTTTTTGCAGTAAAATACCTTCATTTATCACGATCGCTAAAAAAAGTGGAAATAATAAGTCTGCAACTAGTTCGAACAATGTCAGTGCATATGCGATCGTAATGTGAATGTTATAAGGCTTTACATAATCTAAAATTATTTTCACATAAGTTCCTCCAACGTTTCATTCGGTGTACTTTCATTATAAACGTTTAAAAATAGTAAATTCAACGAAGTTGTACGATTGATACGCTTTAGAAAGGGCTATCCTAAACGTTTACGTAAAAACTGTTGGAACAGTAATATTGGAGCGTTGGCTCCAATCGTTTCAGTAAGCCATCATTGAAACGTTCATTTTGAAGCGTACTATCCTCCACGTTTCAGTAAAAAGCTACCGAAATGTTAATCATACAGCGTGCTAATATAACGATGCAATACGAACGTTAGTTAAAATCAACGAACGTTGTCACTTCACCGATCGTGACGCGCCTTTTTGCAGGCTTCGTTTCACTTATAACGTTACCGTTACGGATGACGTATAAACATTCGCTCGTTAGTCGTATCGCTTCCTGCACTGTCGTTGCATCAAGAATAATCAAATTCGCATCATGACCAATTTCAATTCCATAGTTTGGAATGTTTAATGTCTTCGCTCCGTTGATCGTAATCATGTCGAACAGTGCACTCATCTGTTCATATCCACTCATATGGGCGGTATGAGCGAGCATATGAGCCGCTTGTAACATACTCCCTTTACCAAGTGGACCGAACGGATCCATCAAGTTGTCACAACCGACACTAATATTTACTCCTGCAGTAAGTAATTCGTCGACGCGTGTCGTACCTCGTTTTTTCGGATAACCGTCGAGGCGATTTTGCAACAGTGCATTCGAAAACGGGTTCGTCACGATGTTCATACCGGAACGTTTTACGTTTTGGATTACTTTTGCTGCATAATCATTCGGATAATTGTGCATCGCTGTCGTATGACTAGCGGTTACGTTACGTGCGATGCCAGATGTTAATGCATATTTTGCAATGACTTCTAAAAAACGTGAACTCGGATCCCCCGTCTCATCCGTATGAATATCGATCGCTATTTCATATTTCTTCGCCAATTCAAAAATGTATTCGATGGAACGAATACCATCTTCGCGCGTTAACTCAGCTTGCGGTAAACCACCGACGACATCAGCACCCATTACGATCGCTTCTTCTAACGCTTCATCCATCTTCTCGTATGCGTATATTCCGTCTTGTGGAAACGCGACAACTTGGATATCGACGTACGGTTTTACAAGCTCTTTTACTTCTAACAACGCTTTTACAGCGAGCAAGTTTTTCGTCGTCGTATCCGTATGTGCGCGAATGAATAAAACGCCGTTTGCAACGAGCCACTGTACCGCTTTTAATGCACGCTCGATAATATCTTCTTTCGTCATCGTTTCTTTATAAGTAGACCAAATGTCGATTGCCTCCAGTAGTGTGCCACTTTCATTATGACGAGGCTTGCCAGCACTTAAGGCGGCATCTAAATGTACGTGTGATTCGACAAATGGTGGAGCAACTATTTTACTTGTAGCATCTATTTCTCGTACTGCTCGTTCGTCTATTTTCTCTGCAATTTTATGAAACTTCCCATCTTTTATTCCGATGTCGACTCGACTTTCAACGTCATGTAACGTTGCTTGACGAATAATTAAATCCACGATCATTCCCCTTTCGAAGATTATATTTTTCAATAGAAAGTTAACAGTCTATCCTTTATAATAATACGATTGAATAGGAATGCAAAAAAAGGGTAATAAAAATATCTACGAATTGTCAAAAGTGAACATCGTACATAGGTCTTTTTATGTTAATGTATAACAGTAGGAGGCGAAGGAAGAAGATGACTGAAATTATTGCAACTGCCGAGTCGCTAGAACAAGCAGAAGCGCTACTCGACGTCGATGTCGATACGCTTTATGTCGGCAATGAAACGTTCGGTTTACGGCTACCGACATCTTTTTCACTACAAGAAATTGAACGAATAACTGACATGTGTCATGAACGTGGAAAAAAGGTTTGTGTAGCTGTCAATGCGATTATGCATAATGAAGATATTAAAAAGATCGTTCCGTATTTAAAAAGCTTAACAAAATTAAAAGTAGACGCAATTACTGTCGGTGACCCTGGAGTAATCCATTTATTACGCAAAGAGCAACTGCCATTACCATTTATATACGATGCACACACGCTCGTTACGAGTGCGGGCCAAATTAATTTTTGGGAGAAAAAAGGTGCGACAGGCGCTGTATTAGCACGGGAGTTAACGTTTATCGAGTTGAAACAAATTGCGGAAAAGGTAACGATACCGCTTGAAGTACTCGTTTATGGTGCGACGTGTATTCACCATTCGAATCGACCACTCGTCGAAAACTATTTTAATTTTACAGACCAACATGAAGATAAATCTAAGGAACGCGGTCTTTTCTTATCAGAACCGAAAAAACCGGATACACATTACTCCATTTATGAAGACTCGCAAGGGACACACGTTTTCGCAACAGATGATATTCATTTAATGGAATATGTTGGCGATCTTTACGAAGCAAATGTGACGATCTGGAAGTTAGATGGCATTTTTTCACCGGGAGATGCATTCGTCGAAATCGCAAGTCTTTTCGTTCAAGCAAAACAGTTGCTTGAGAAAGGTGAATGGACAGAACAAACTGCAACACAATTTGCTGAGAAAGTAAAACAATTACATCCGCGTGAACGAACATTAGATGCGGGCTTTTTCTTAAAAGATCCATCAGAAGTACAGTAGGAGTGAGAAAATGGCAACAAAAATAGCTTTAAGGAAACCAGAAGTACTAGCACCAGCTGGTACGTTAGAGAAATTAAAAACGGCGATTCATTACGGGGCAGATGCAGTTTATATCGGTGGGAATGCATACGGTCTAAGGAGTCGTGCAGGAAACTTTTCATTTGATGAAATGGAAGAAGGCGTGCAGTTTGCCCGTAAGCATAACGCGAAAGTGTACGTCGCTGCAAATATCGTTACCCATGAAGAAGATGCTAAAGGTGCAGGCGAATTTTTTAAACGCGTGCGCGATGCGGGGATCGATGCAGTCATCGTGTCAGATCCGGCTTTAATGCAAATTTGTGTGACAGATGCGCCAGGATTACCGATCCACCTTTCGACACAAGCATCCGCAACAAATTATGAGACGTTAAACTTTTGGAAAGAAGAGGGTCTCGAACGTGTCGTCTTAGCACGTGAAGTAAGCATGGATGAGATTCGTGAAATCCGTCAAAATACAGACGTAGAAATTGAAGCATTTATTCACGGTGCAATGTGTATTTCATATTCGGGTAGATGTACGCTATCAAACCATATGTCGGCGCGTGATGCGAACCGTGGCGGTTGTTCACAATCGTGTCGTTGGAAGTACGAGCTCTTTGAAATGCCCGAAGTAAATGAACGTATTTCACTTTTAGGTGGGGAAGAAGACGAGGAAGAGGCATTTTCTATGAGCGCGGTTGACATGTCGATGATCCGTCACATTCCTGATCTTGTGAAAAATGGTGTCGATAGCTTAAAAATTGAAGGGCGTATGAAGTCGATCCATTACGTTTCAACTGTATCCAACGTCTACAGTAGCGTCGTTAATGCATATTGTGAAAACCCGGAAAACTTCACATTCGATGAAACGTGGGAAGATGAACTATGGAAAGTAGCACAACGGGAATTAGCTACGGGCTTTTATTATGGCGTTCCAACAGACGAACAGCAATTGTTCGGAAAACGTCGCAAAATACCAGGTTATACGTTTATCGGACAAGTGTTAGACTATGACGCTGCCACGGGAGTTGCGACAGTTGAACAGCGAAACAGCTTCCGTGTTGGTGATGAGGTTGAGTTTTACGGTCCAGGTTTTCGTCACCATAAAGAGACGATTGAAAAACTGTGGGATGAAAACGGCAACGAAATCGACCGGGCACGTCATCCACTCATGAAAGTAAAATTAAAAGTGAAAGAACGAGTCGAACGGCTCGACATGATGCGAAAAAGAAAATAGTAAAAAGCGCTTTTCGACTTGAAAAGCGCTTTTTTGCTCGTTTACATCCCCTCAGAAATACCGAGTAAAACAATACCAGTCATAACGACGGCAATCATTATATATTGTCTTGCGTCCATAATTTCCCGTAGGAATATACGCGATAAAATAACGGAAAAGATTCCGTGTGCAGCAATTAATGGAGCTGCAATAATCGCATTTCCGGCCATCGCGAAGACGTAGAAAAACTGTCCCGTCGTCTCTAAAATAGCTGCATACGCACGATCGCGCTCCCGCCAAAGGATGAACGGTTGTTTTTTTACAAACCGTACGTAACAAAATGTTAGAACAGCGACGATGAAAAACGTAAATTCATAAGCGAGCAAGGCAGACTCTTCACTAATTAGTTTAAGCTCATCTAAATAAATCCCATCGGCAAATGTTCCAAGTCCATCGATCACCGCATATAAAATTGGAAACGTAATCGCTAAAAAGCCGAGTTGATATTTCGGATCAATTTTATCTTGCTCCGCTTTGATCGCATCAGTTTCCGCTTGCTTTTCAAAAATGGCAAGTCCAATGACACCGACTGTAACGACGACGATCCCTAATATGTCAATAAGACTCATCGTTCGTGGGAAAAAGATAAAGAGTAAAATAGCACTGACGGCACCAGCTGAGTTTTGCACGGGTGCGGCGATGGATAGCTCGATGTAACGTAAACCGACATAACCGATCGTCATCGATAATATGTACATAAATGACACGGGAAAATAACGAACCATATCGAATGGATCGAACACAATCCCTTTTAAAAACATGTAACTAACTGCATGAATCCCCATGACGAAACCGACCATCGTCACAATTTTAAAATGGGTGTAAGGATCTTCGGGATTTGACCCCTTTTTATAAAATAAATTCGCAGCCCCCCAAGCGACTGCAGTAAAAATAGAAAATATAAACCACATTTCTTTTGAGTCCCCCATAAGAAGTATAAAATATACAAAACCGTATATATCGTAACATAAAAAAGACTCGTTGTACGTTTTAAACGAGTCTCTCATACGTTTTCTATCATCTTTCGTATTACAATCGACCAATTTGTTTAAACCATGTAATCGTATCTTCCATCGTTCGGACGATATGTCGTGGATGATAACCGAGTTTTCGTGTCGCTTTTTCATGACTAAATAAGGAGTTGCTCGATAATGTATATAATGAGTATGACGTTAATGTCGGAACTTTTCGTACGATGCGTGAAATGAGCTATACGAAAGGAATAAACCATTTTAAAAGCCAATTTGGAAAATAAACTCGCGAAATTTTTCTACCTGTCACGTTTTGTAAAATATAAAACATTTGTTTTAACGAAATTGGATAACCAGATAAAATAAACTCCTCACTAGGCGCCGCTTTTGCTTTCGTTTTCGCATAATGCCCGACGACTCTTTCCGGATCAACTGGCGTCGTTTCATCAATTAGTTGCCCATGTGGTAACTCCACAAATGCATGGACAGAACTCGTATAGACGAGCCTTTTCACCTCGTTTATTCGGCAGGCGGCGATGACGTTGTTCATACCACCGACATTAACACGTCCATCCGTTCGTTTTCGCCAGGGGAAATAGATATGATGCCTGCGACGTGAAAAACGATCGTAGCATCCTCGAACTGTTCGATTAAAAAGTCGTTGTCACATACGTCACCTACGACAATTTGTACATTCGGATGTTGTATCGCAGTCGTATCGTCGTATTTTGTAACGATTGCCTTTATGTGACAATTCTGCTTTATGAGTTGTCGTAAAAGTGTTGCACCGACTTGACCAGCAGATCCTGTAATAACGATCACGTTCGCATCCCCCTGTAGAAATAACGTCATTCAGTTTCCTCTGTATAAAGTTTGCGACTCGGTATCGCAATGTGAACATTTTCTTTTTCAAGTAATGATAAAATGGCTAAATTAACTTCTTCTTTTATTTGTAAATATTCGTCCCAATTCGTCGTTTTTGTAAAAAAGTAAACGAGAATAGAGAGTCCATCTTTTTCGTATTCATCGACATGGGCAAAAATCGTCTCCTTATGCACACCGTCATGTTCATGCAATAACGTACGAATTTGTTCGACGACAGCGACGATTTTTTCTTTAGTCGTGTCATATGTTACGGAAAAATGAAAAGTTATTCGTCGCTTCCCCATTTTACTCCAGTTTGTAATCGGTTCGTTTGCAAGTGTGGCATTCGGGACGGTGACGAGCGCTTGGGCGAACGTACGCACTCTCGTACTGCGAAAAGAGATATCTTCTACAACACCTTCGACACTCGGCGTTTCAATCCAATCATCGATCGTAAAAGGCTTTTCCGTTATAATGACAATTCCACCGAAAAGATTCGATAGCGCATCTTGTGCGGCAAGTGAAAAAGCGAGCCCGCCAAGACCTAGCCCAGTAATAAAACCACCGATATTGTAGTTGAATTCTTGTAAAATGACACTAATACTTATCGCGATAATAATGACTTGTAATGCCCGTGATAAAAACGGAATTAAAATTTCATCAATTTCAATCGATGTTTTTTTGTCAATTGTCTCAAACAAATGTGATGATTTACTAGCGACGTTTAATAAGCCCCACGTAATGAGGAAAATAATAAATGCACGAAGTAGTTGGATGAACGTTTCATTTACATGATTGACGTACGGATAATAATATAAAGCAGCGTATATACCGACGATAATAAAAAACCATTGAAACGGCCGTTCAAAAGCCTGTAGCAATGTTGCGACGAAACTACTGCGCATTTTTTTACTAAGTTTAATGAATAGAGCGAATAAATACTTCGTAAACAATTTCCGTAACAATAAAAAGAACAAAAAAATAGCTACAGATATGGCTACTAATTGAATATGCTCCATTGAAGTGATATATTGCCACGACATAACGTTTCCTCTCCCGTAAAAATCAAAAATAATAGAACGTACTATATTTAGTATAAAGTGAAGCAGCTAGTCATTCAATGATTATAACAAAAAGAACTGCTCGTTCCGTTTCGAAGAGGAAACGGAACGAGCAGTTCTTACAATTGCTAATCTATTTCTTTCGTGCTAATGAGTTCGTCAACATATAGATCTTTATCAATTTCTTTAACGACGACAACTGTTCGAAAACGTTTCACTTCCCAATCATCGGGACGAATAATTTCAAATTCTTCAACCGTTGTCACTTTCCACGTCTCGTCGCCCGTCTCTTCAATTTTTTCTACTGTTGAGCCGTACCATTCTTCATAAATATCTTTAGAATCTAAATATTCGATATAGTCGGCTGCTTCTTTTTTTCGTGGACCGTCTTTCGTTATATAGTCTTCAACTAGTGAAAAATCACGGTAATTAATCGCATCGACACTTGCTTCCGTATAGTCGAAAATAAAATCCGTCATTCGTTCTTCAAACTCGCGAGACGTCGCACTTTCAATCGCTTCTTTACTCGGGCCGTACAGTTTCTTCTCACCGTCGAACGTATCGGTTCCTTCAAAGCTCCAAGACGATAAAGATTGTAAAGAATCGACTACCCATTTATCGTCCTTAAATGTAAATCCAATATCGAAGAACCATTCGTCATGATCGAGTGCAGGTGACTCTTCAATATAATGATAGTCTTCGTACGTATGAATAAGTGTCGGAACATAAATAGTTGAGTTTTTTTCATCTTTATCGTAAAAAATACTAACTTTATCTATTTCAACTTCTTCAACCTGCCCTGTGTAATGAAGATAGTCGTCGATATAATACGTGACATCTTTTTTCAGTTTGCTCGAACCATCTTCTAACGGTTTCGTACTTTGTTCCGCTAATGATTGTAAAAACTGTTCCGCGAAACTCGTCGTTAATGCCGCCACTTCCTCAAAGTGATCCTCTGAAATAAGATTTGCATGAACGGTCATGTAATCTTCTGTTAGCGAAATTGGATCGGACGTTACTTCCCCCCAAGGCATTTCAATGACGACAGATGCCTCTTGTTCACCGTCTAAAATGATCGGTCCGAACGACTCGCTTTCACCATTTTCATCGATGGAAACTTTTTCATCGCCAACCGCGATAAATGCTTTTTTCGTATCGAATAAATCATAGTTTTCAATCGTTAATACGACGTTTGATAAGCGGAGATCAACATCGATATACGGATTACTATCGTAAGCGTCGTATAAGACTAGTTCCTCTTCAACCGTCGACTCTCCAAAATCTCCCTCGTACGTCGCTTCCACGACATATATACCGGGTAAGAGTGGACCGTATGTCACCGCTGCATCCGATTGGTTATAAATATCGAATTCCGTATCATTAAAGAGAAACGTTAACCCGTCTGTGTAATGGTTATAATATGCATATTGGTCTTCTGTCATAATTTTGTAAGCATCGAACAAAAACAAAAATTTCCCGTCCCGAATTGGCCGATAAGTTATCGTTTCATCTGTTTCATGGACAAGTTCGATAAAAGCCTCTGCTTCAGCTTTTGACACGCTTGATTTATCTTCATGTGTCATCAGTTTAGCAACATTAGCAGCGTTTTTATTATCGAGTGCTTTTTCAAAACGATTTAACACGTTGTCGGATGATTGATACGACTTTGCCCACATGAAAAAAATAATACATATGAGTGCTATGGCGCCGACTCCGACGTATAAAACGTTCTTTTTCTTACTAGATCGTTGAGGCGGTTTATTATTACCCGTCTGTTCGTTCATTTCAGATACTTTACTTTGATCGTCCTTAGAAGACTTTTCTTTCGTTTCTTCTGCATCGTTATGGTGTTCTTCAGATTGTTCTACATTAGTAGATTTAGTCGTTATATCATGATCCTTTAGTGGTGTACCACAATAAACACAGACTTTATGTTCTGCTTTTGCTTCTTTACCACATTGTGTGCAAAAACGCGCCATTTACTAATGATCCCCCTTTAATAATGAGTATATAAAACTATGAAAAACGTTAACTATTACATCATACCCAAGACTAATATACTTTCATATATTAGCACTAATAAAGGTTGAAATCAAAATAGTTCACCCAATGAAAAGGATAGGGAATCCAGCAATTTATTTATACATATAATTAACAAATAAAATATTCCTAAAAATGACATTATTATGAAAAGTGGGTAAAAACATCTGCGGTCACCTTACAGCATGGTATAATAGTGCTAGTTATACAAAAATATGAGGTGATGCTATGTTACGATTACGTAAAAGAGCGAAAGCATTTTCACCGTTCGATGTTGTCCATGAACAAAAAGTGTTTATTTCCAAATCGTTGCCGAAAGAAGTGTTTACGAACCTTCGTTTCATTAACTTGACGGAACGAGATCTCCAAATTGCACGCGCGCTACTTCCATTGATTGAGGAAAATTTGACGACGATTGTCGACTCTTTTTACGATCGTATCGTAAAGAATAGCGATGCGTTAGCAATTATTGAAACGAACAGTACGCTAGAAAAGCTACAACAAACGATGGCTCTCCATTTAAAGGAGCTTTTTTCAGGTGTGATCGATGAACAATTTATTTTAAAGCGGGAACGAGTAGCGATCGTACATGTAAAAATTAATTTACCTCAAGAATTGTACATCGGATCATTCCAAACGTTGTATGCATCGTTTTCCGATGTCGTGGAAGAAAACATTCCGAACGAGCAAGATGTTATCATGATTATGAATGTTATTAGTAAATTACTCTATTTAGAACAAACGTTAGTATCAAAGGCTTACGATGAAGAAATTATGAATTTAAAAGAAAACGAACTTAAAGCACAACGGGAGAAAATTAATTCATTAAATAGTACGCTAGAAGAATTAAAAAATGTCGAAACGATGGCTGAACAATTTAAAAGGACGATCGAACAAAAGATTATGGACGTTACATCATCGATTACAGCCGGAACGACAACGGTAGATGAAACGTTAGAAGTTGTTCATCAAGGTGTTCATCGTTTACAAAGAGTGGACGAGAAAGTAAAACAGATGACCGTTGCTACCGAAAAAATCGTTACAGACATTACCGAACTAGAAAGATTATCTTTAGAAGTGAAAGATATTAGTGAAATCGTAAAAAATATTGCTGGACAGACGAATTTACTAGCATTAAACGCTTCGATAGAAGCGGCACGTGCTGGAGAACACGGTACGGGATTTTCTGTTGTTGCCAACGAAGTGAAACAACTAGCAGAACAAGCGACAGAATCAGCAGAGAAAATTACTAATTTAATCGTTCAAACGATTGCACAAATAGAAGTCGGCACAAAATCGACAGAAGATATGCGAAAGCAGTTAGTAAAAACGGAGCAACAAATGGAAAACACGACCGCCGTCTTTCGTAACATTAGCGGAGCGACTGATGAATCACAACGTTCCTTTAAAACGATTGAAAAGAACATGGAAGAACTCGATCGGATTTTGCAAAACGTTCAAACGTTTATCGACATAGTCGAAAGAACGATCAGTCAAATAGAGGCAATGTTACAAAGTAATGTACAAAAATAACGAATAATTGTAACCGTTTTCATTTCTTATTTCTTCATTTAATTACATGGACTACGAGAGCGCATCGATAAAAAGAACTACTTTTTACAGAGTATTTGTTTTAACTGCGCCACGATTATGGTATAATTTGTACAGTTTATTCAAAAGTTGTCTGTAAAATGGAATAAGTAGAGGTGGCACGATGCGAAGCTTAGGAAGACGAAAAAAGAAAAGATTGTGGTTAAAAATACCATTGATCGTGCTCATCACGCTCATCCTCGTTATAGGGGGATATGCACTCTTTTTATATAACAATGCAAAAAAGGCTGTGAATGAGCGAATGCACGATCCAGTCGAGACGATCGACACCCAACTGACAAAGAAAAAGTTACATGCAACGGAACCGATAAATGTCTTATTACTTGGGATTGACGATGAAGACGGCGAAGTAGGTCGTTCGGATGCAATAATGGTTATGAATTTAAACCCGATTACCGACGAGTTAACGATTGTAAGTATTCCACGGGATACACGGACGGAAATTTCCGGTAAAGGAAAGTTAGATAAAATAAATCATGCTTACGCTTTCGGTGGAGCAGATATGTCGATTGCTACAGTTGAACAGTTTTTAGGGATCGATATTGATTACTATGTCAGTATTAACATGGATGGTCTCGTTCAACTAGTCGATGAGTTAGGTACGATCTCTGTCGACAATGAACTAGAATGGTCCGATGGAAACTACGACTTTCCGAAAGGCAAAATTGAAATGGACGGCAAGAAAACGATGGCTTTTGTCCGCATGCGTAAACAAGATCCAGCAGGAGACTTCGGCCGAACACAGCGACAACGTAAAGTGATCGAAGGGATTATTCATGAAGGAGCTACCGTCGGCTCGGTACCGAAATTTAGCGGAATGATCGATATTTTAGGCCATAATATGGCGACGAATATGGATTTTGATGATATGAAAAAATTGTTCGGTAGTTACAGGGATACGCGCCGGACGGTCCACGAATATATGTTACAAGGTGAGGGGACGAACATCGAAGGGATTTATTATTTACTCGTTCCGGACGATGAAATTGAAAAAGCCCGACAAATGCTTACAATAGAATAAGAAAAAAACGCCTTTCTATTTGCGAAGCTTGTTAGCTTCACATTTGTAGAAAGGCGTTTCTCTTTATTTTTTGATGATACATTGTATGATATGGCCGACACCGGTATGGAAGGATCCTTCATGACGTGTCTTTTCACCGTAGAAGAAATGTTTACACGTATACGGTGTAATCCATTGTAATATATGTTCTGGTTTATATAAGAGGTCGATATTTTTCGGTCTACCTGTTCCGTAGTCGAGTTGTTTTTCTGAGTATACTTCGAACAATACATATCCACCTTTTTTTACAGAACGAATGACATTGTTTATGAAAAAGGATTGATCTTTTTTGGGAACGTGCCCGTAGACAAATAATGCACCGTCATACATCTCTTTCGTCATTTCTTTCTTCGTTAAATCAGTCTGGATTGTTTTCACTTCGACGCCACATTGTTTAGCGAACTCTTCCGTATGTGTTCAGCCAACTTTTGAATAGTCGTAAGTAGTGACCGTATAACCTCGTTTTGCTAGAAAAATGGCATTGCGCCCTTCTCCCTCGGCGAAACAAGTTATATGTGCACGTTCTGGAAAAACGTCACTTTTTTCACGGACGAATTCATTCGGTTTTTTTCCATATGCGAATTTATGCTGTGTGATCTGATCATCCCATTTCGTACCTGACAAGAAACTTACCTCCCATTCATTTTTTTCGTTTAAACTTACTCGTTCGTCGTTTTTTTTGTAACTTTTGTTGTAATGTATTTATTCGTTCAGTTTGTGCCGCGGTTTTTTGTTTATCAATAGCGACAATGTAATAACTATCTTCTTTTGTTGCTAACGTAAACCACATTCCTTCCTTGCTTCCAGTCGGTAAGTTAGCGACAGGTATCGTAAACTGTTCATTCGTTTCTTCCACTAAAATAACGGCGATACCGTCTTCCACCCGATCTAAAACACCTTTCATTTAAGAATCACCTACACATGCTTTATTTTCATCTTTTATATCCGAGATGCGAGCGGGACCAATTCCGTTAACTCTCGATAAATCGTCCACGGAGGAAAATGGCCGTAATTTTATAATTTCATCCGCTCGAACGTCACCGATATGGATAATGTCCATCAGCTGTTCTTTTGGTGCTTCGTTAAGATCGATACAGTTACTTGTGACCTTTTCTTTCGGTTTATTTTTTGACGTCGTTTTTTCTTGTGGTGTTTTTGTTTTCGCTACAACTTCACCGGTTTTTTCAGTCGTTACATCGTATGCTTTTCCGTCCGTCGTTACAGTAATCGTTCCGTGCACATCCGTACCGAGCAACGTGATTCCCATCGCTTGAACACGTTCAATAACTTCCGGACTCGGATGTCCGTAAGAGTTATTTGCACCGGCACTATATATTGCATACGTTGGGGCGACAGCTTCTAAAAATGGTTGTCCGGATGACGTATTAGACCCGTGATGCCCGAGTTGTAAAATATCAGCTTTTACCGATTCGTTTCGCTCAATTATTTCAGTTTCTTGCGCGGTGTACGCATCTCCAGTGAATACAAACGACACGTCGCCAAATGTGATACGGATCGATAATGAATCTTCATTTAACCCTCCAGTTAACGTATGAGGATGAAGAACTTCTAACGTAAGTGAACCGATATCAAATACGTCACCAGCCTCTGGTTCATCGTACGTTACATCATTTTCAATCATTGCTTCCATCGCATCGGCAAATACGTTCGTGTTCGCACTATTTCCTGTCATCCATACTTCGTCAACATCAAACTTATTTATGACGTCACTAAGTTGCCCGATATGATCGGCGTGCGGATGACTAATAATAATTACATCAATTGCCTCAATGTTTTGTTGTTCTAAAAAAGGAACGACTTCACTCCCTTGCCAATCGCCTGTATCGTATAAAAGGACAAATTGTTCTTTTTCATCTTCAAGCTGAAGTAACGTCGCATCAGCTTGACCGACATCGATGTAGTGGACGGCCAGACTTCCTGTTGGAGCTTCCTTTTCTTCTTCCATTTCATTGCTCGTTACATTTACAGAACTTTCCTCTACCTCGTCAGTAGCTTCTGTAACATCAATTTCTTCATGATTTGTTTCTTTATTCGTTTCGCCTGTTGTAAGTTCGCTTTCATCGGCACAGGCGACGAAGAAAACGACGCTAATCAATATATAAATGAGCTGAATGAACTTTTTCACTTTCCGCCTCCCTGTATGTATAGTAAGACTATCAAATTATACGTTAAAAAACTAGAAAAACATGTGAAACGTAAATACTGCAGCGAGATGAAGAAAAAAATAGCTATTTCCTATAGAGAAAAGGTGAAAATGTACAGGTAACTGTATAGAAAAAGAACGATATACGAATGTGACAGCGCCTTTTAAAATTGTAATACTAAAAGGAAAGCGACAATAAAAGAGGCGATGCGTGTGCAACAAAAACAAAGGCTGTTCGCATTAAGTGTGAGTTTTTTGTTGGCAGTTACTACATTTTATTCCGTCCAATCGAATTGTAAAGGGGAAATTATTTACGGTGTGATCGATCGTGTTATAGACGACCAAGTCGTATTTTTATTAACCGATGATACAGAATTGTTATTGCCAAAAAACAAACTACTACATGAGCCATCGCCAGGTGTGTGGTTTCGCATCGAGCGAGATCATCAAACGATTTGTTCGCTCGCTCCAGATTTCATCAAGACGAAATTGCATCAACAACAAATGAATACGTTGTATGAACAAATGAAATCATCTCCATTTTTACAACGGGTAAAGAATAGGGATGAAAAGTAAAGAAACGATTGCTGAATTTTGTAACGGAACCCTAACTTTCACATTATCTTTGAATGAATATCTTTGTGTAGAAGATAACACCATAAAAATTGAATAAATATTAAATTCATGTATAATTTTATTCGTAAATATATTAATAAATACAAAAGTCTAGTAACCATTACGTTAGTTTGGTCCAAGAGAAAAAACTTCCAAATCCGACGTGTTCAGATAGGAGATGTTGTTTATCTCCTATTTTTTAGCGTTTTGTCTAAGAATAATATTGACCGTATGATTTAGTAAGTAAAAAAGGGATGCAATTAGTCTTTGCAGTTTTTTTGGCTTTTTGGTATTTAGATGAAACTATGCAGATGACTTTCGGGTTTTGAGCGAATAAATCGTTTCTTTCACTGATCGTGCTTTATTCTTTCATGACGAATATCATGTCATAAAGTACAATAAAGAGGAAGAGATATTTATACATAACATTATTAAAAGAAGTGATACATACATGATTATAGGCTTAATTATTATTCTTCTCCTCGTACTATTTTTACCCTTTACAAACTTTGTCGGAAGACATTTAGAAGCATTCCTTTTTATTATGGGAATCATATCTGTATTCGTTAGCCAAGTGTGGAGTATGGATCTCATTACCGAGGCATTAACGAGTCCAATCTATATTACGTTAGCGGTACTAGGAGCAGGCTTATTATTTCGTTGGTTCCAAAAACAGTTTGAAGCAAGCATATTAAAAATAAGTAATATCATCCCTTATCGTCTGTTTATCGCCTTATTCGTTATTATTCTGGGGTTAATTTCCAGTCTTATTACAGCGATTATTGCTGCCATTATACTTGTATCCGTTATCACCGTTTTAAGAATGGACAGACAATCGGAAATACGCTTAGTCATTTTAGCTTGTTATGCAATTGGCTTAGGTGCAGTACTTACACCTCTCGGAGAACCGTTGTCGACGATTGTTACAGCGAGATTAGATGAAGAATTCTTTTACTTACTGAAATTAGTAGGAGTTTATATTTTCCCAGGTGTTATTGCATTCGGTATTCTTTCTGCAATTATGGTTAAACCTCGTGAAAATGATAACGTAGGTAGCGAAAAGCGGGAAGTTGAAACATACGGACAAATTGTCCTACGTAGTTTAAATATTTACATATTTGTCATGGCGTTAACATTTCTAGGTGCAGGTTTTCAACCATTTATTGAACGATTTTTACTCCATTTAGATCCATTGATCTTATACTGGATCAACATCGTTTCAGCCATTTTAGATAACGCAACATTAGCAGCAGCGGAAATTAGTCCACAAATGACGCAATCAACGATTAAAGCAATTTTACTCGGACTAACAGTAAGTGGAGGAATGTTAATTCCGGGTAACATTCCGAACATAATTGCAGCTGCTAACCTTAGAATTACAAGTTTACAATATGCTCGTTTCGCAGTTCCAGTTGGTTTTATAGCGATGATCGTGTACTTTATCGTCATCATTTTGACCGTTTAAAATGTTATTTTGAATTGCGTAATAGACGATAATGATAAGCATGTAGCAGTATAATTGGTAGAGTTGGAATGAAAGAAGAGAATTTTTCAAGTCGATATTTGGAAAGTGTAAGATGATCCCGTCCATGAAGTGAATTTCATATGATGAAAAGATGAATGACTGTCTAATGGACAGTCATTTCCTTATTGAAATGTATTTTTCCCTTATTATAAAATGAGTGAAAATGAGATTTGCTTGGTATGAAGAATGCTGAAGCTGAAAATGTTAAAAATGAATGAACTTGTAACAACTACTTATATTATTTTTTAAAAAAACTTACTTCAAAGTTGCATACTTTCCCCTACTTTGACCTAAAAAATACGGTATTTACAATAGTGATGAAACATGAACAAGATTCATAAACCTTTGTGATACAAAGTTTTTAGCTTTATAAATGTCGATATTGCGAGAATAATAAACGTAGTATTCAATCTTATAAAGCCTATTAAATATCATCATCAATTGATTACTCGTACGAAAGAAATAATCATTCTATTTTAATAACGTGCATTGGATCGAATGAAAAGACTAGCGTTCATCGTTGCTAGAACTGAAGCAAACCGTATCTCAAAAGTAGAATTGAAGAAAATAATTCGATTGTATACTTATAGAGTAACTCTTTCAGATTACGTTTTTCTCATTTAAACGATATGATTTTCCATTTTTTGTGAAGGGGAATGCCTTTCCAATATTGAATAGAACGGACAGTTCACGTATAATGTTTGTAATGATGTGTGTACTGTTAACTGAAAAATGTTATTTATTTTCAATGTGCAGTACCGAATTTAAGGGGGAAAGAAAATGAAAAGTTTACGCACATACTTGTTGCTCATCGCGTTATTTAGTCTAAGCCTACTACTCGTCGCATGTGGAGGTGGCGGTGAAGAAGCTGCTGATACGGATGGAGGAGAAAGTAAAGACGGCGAAATAACGAAGCTAGTAGCAGGTACTGACGCTACATATGCTCCGATGGAGTATATCGATGAAGATGGGGAAATAGTCGGTATTAATATCGATATTGTGAATGCGCTTGCAGAAGAGTTAGGAATTGAAGTAGAATATCGTAATATCGGTTGGGAACCGTTATTCCCTGCGGTCGATAACGGAGAAGTAGATTTTGCTGTATCTTCGATTACGATTACAGAAGAACGACAAAAAGAATTTGATTTTACAGATCCGTATTACATTGCTAATCAGCTCATTCTCGTTCCGGAAGATAGCGATGTTGAAAGTTTCCAAGACTTAAAGGACTTACGTGTCGCTGTTCAAATAAGTACGACAGGACATGAAGTCGTCCAGAAATTACTCGGGGAAACGAGCCCGCAAATTTTAGCAGCAGAAACGATGCCGCTTGCAATTAGCGAAATGATCAACGGTAATGCGGATGCTGCAGTCGGTGATAACTCGACGGTTCATGAGTATATGGTGAACAACCCCGATGTCAACGTACAAACGATCGAAGACGATGAGTTCGAAAAAGAATATTACGGACTCATGGTGAAAAAAGGAAATGAAGAAGTACTTGAACTACTTAATGAGGGAATAAAATTAATTAAGGAAAATGGTAAATTAGCTGAAATATCGGGTTTCGATATGGACGAAGAATAAAAGCGCTCTGTCCGTACGTCGATACGGACAGATGCTCTTTTTATTGTTCCGTAAATAGGGAATACAAGGGGTGGTTATCATAGAGTTTCTTGATTCGATTCGTTTAGATGTGTTATGGAATTATCGTGAACTATTTATACGTGGTCTTTGGGTAACGATTGCACTGACGATCGTCGGATATAGCTGCGGTCTTATTTTAGGACTTATATTCGGTCTTGGACGAATGTCAACGAGAAAATGGCTTCACTATCCGAGCAAGTATTACATAGATTTCTTCCGCGGAACACCACTTCTTGTGCAAATTTTACTCATCCATTTAGCTGTTATTCCAACGATATTCGGGAAATCATTAGGTTTCTTCGTGTCAGGTGCAGTAGCACTATCGATGAATTGTGGTGCGTATACAGCTGAGATAATTCGAGCCGGAATTGAATCGCTCGATAAAGGGCAAATGGAGGCAGCTCGTTCACTTGGTATGCCACATCGTATGGCGATGCGTTATATCATTTTGCCACAAGCGTTGCGTCGCATGGTACCTCCGTTAGGCAATGAACTGATCGCTCTTTTAAAAGATTCTTCACTCGTTACAGTAATCGCTGCAACGGACATTTTATATGCGGCAAAAGTTGTCCAAGGAGCAAGTCTTCGTGTGTGGGAACCGTATATTTTAGCGGCAATATTATACTTAATATTAACGTGGGTCGTTACAAAGCTCGTAGCTTACATCGAACGCCGTTATAGTACGTCCTACGTTCCAAAACGAAGTAAGCGTCGGAAACTATTGTTCTTTTAAACTGGTAGATCTGCTTAGGAGGTGAACTCGATGATTAAAATAGAAGGGCTTGTAAAGTCTTTCGGTGATTTAGAAGTGTTAAAAGGAATAGATTATGAAGTTAAGGAAAAAGAAGTCATTTGTGTCATCGGCGCAAGTGGTTCAGGAAAAAGTACATTTTTGCGTTGCATTAATTTGTTAGAGGAAATTACGGACGGCGCTGTTTATATCGATGGTGTAAAAGTGAATGATCCGAAAACGAACATTAATGACATTCGTACGAACGTCGGAATGGTTTTCCAACAGTTTAATTTGTTTCCGCATATGAACGTGTTAGATAATATTACGATATCTCCGCGCAAAATTAAACATTTGTCGCGTGAGGATGCGGAACAATTAGCGTATGAGTTACTCGAAAAAGTCGGTTTAAGCGATAAAGCGACGGCTTATCCAGAGCAATTATCTGGTGGACAAATGCAACGTGTTGCGATTGCACGGGCACTTGCAATGAAACCGAAAATTATGCTCTTTGATGAGCCGACGTCAGCACTTGATCCAGAAATGGTTAAGGAAGTGCTCGATGTAATGAAAGACTTAGCACGCGAAGGAATGACGATGGTCGTCGTCACGCACGAAATGGGATTTGCTCGCGAGGTAGCTGATCGAGTTCTTTTTATTGATGGCGGTTATTTAGCAGAGGAGGGTCCTCCAGAACAAATATTCGGTGCACCGAAAAATGAACGTACGAAAGCTTTTTTAGGAAAAGTACTATAATAATCGTATAAATAGTAAACGAATGATTAAAAATTCTAGTGAGATCGTACAATACGAAAATCACTAGTTTTTTTATGTTTATTAGATTAAAGTTTGAGCGTGATGATTAGCTATAAGTCATGAATAGTGAATAAACGGAAAGAAAGCCCTTTCATTCCCATTTTAGTATGATATAATTGTGACAAGATTACGAAAAGGGAAGGGGACATTTCATGTTAAACCGTAATTTCTTATTACTATTGCTAGCTAGTTTCATCATGGCGATTTTAGTGGCATGTGGCGGTTCAACAGATGATGGTGAGACAGAAGTAGATGAAGCAGATACGGAAGAAACTGCTGAGGAAACAGAAGAGACAGAAGAAGCAACGGAAGATGAGGGAGATGGAAAGGTTTATACAGTCGCAACCGACAATGCTTATATTCCGTTTGAATACTTAGATGAGGAGACAGGGGAGTTAGTCGGTTTCGATATCGACTTAATTACTGCCCTTGCGGAAGAAGCGGGAATTGAAATAGAAATTGAAACACTGGAGTTCTCCGGTATCGTTGCAGGTTTAGGTTCCGGTAAGTTTGATATCGGAATTGCTGGTATGACGATCACAGAGGAACGAAAGGAAAACATTGACTTTACCCAGCCATATTATGAAGCAGGATTAATTTTAGCTGTAACAGAAGATAAAGTGGATGAAATTCAGTCGATCGATGATGTAGATGGAAAAATAGTTGCTACACGGCAAGGTTCGACGAGCCAAGAATATTTAGAAGAGAATACGGATGCTACAGCAGAGGCGTTTCCAGAAATCGTTGAAGCGTATCAAAACGTATTAGCTGGTCGCGCGGATGCAGTTTTATACGACTTACCAAACGTTTTATACTATTCGGAAAAAGAAGCTGATGGAAAACTCGTTACAGTAGGTGAAAAGCTAACAGGGGAAGACTACGGAATCGGCTTTCCAAAAGGATCCGAAATACGCGATCTCATTGATGATGCATTAACGACACTTAAAGAAAATGGCACATATGATGATATTTACGAAAAATGGTTCGGTGAACGTCCAGAAGGAACATAAATGAATGAAATATAAAATAAATGGAGGAAAAGCGTGATGAATGCGTCACGCTTTTCTAGCTTTTCAATTCGTGAGGTGGTCGAGAAATGGAGCATTTAATTGGAGTACTTCCTTATCTATTAGTCGGGTTACAATGGACGTTTCTCATTACGGTCATCGGTGTAGCAATAGGGTTCGTTATTGGGACGTTTGCCGGTTTAGGTCGTTTGTCGAAAAATAAACTTATTTTTGGCATATGTACCGTATATGTGGAAATTATTCGTGGAACTCCGATATTAGTACAAATTTTGTTCATTTACTTCGGTGTATCTGACTTGTTCGGAATTAATTTAGACAAATTAACAGCATCGATTATCGCCATTGCCTTAAATGCTGGAGCGTATATTGCAGAAATTGTTCGTGGTGGTGTGCAATCGATCGATAAAGGACAGTTTGAAGCAGGGGATTCAATTGGACTAACGAAATCACAAACGATGTGGCACATTATTTGGCCACAGGCGTTTAAACGAATTATTCCGCCTTTAGGTAACCAATTTATTATAAGTTTAAAAGATACGTCACTATTTTCAGCAATTGCTGTTCATGAAATTTTATATCAAGGTCGTCAATATGCATCTTCAGTATTTGTTTATTTTGAACCGTACTTAATGGTTGCGATTTTTTACTTGGCGATAACAATCCCAGCAAGTTTATTGTTGCGTCGTTTAGAACGGAGGCTAGATGTGTAAATGATTACGGTAGAGAACTTATATAAATCTTTCGGAGATAATGAAGTGTTAAAAGGTATTTCTAATGAAATAGCGGAAAGGGAAGTCGTCTGTGTAATCGGACCGTCTGGTTCTGGTAAAAGTACGTTCCTACGTTGTTTAAATTTATTGGAAGAAGTGACATCTGGAACGATTACGATCGATGGACAAGTAATTACGGATAAAGATGTCGATGTTCCAAAAATTCGTTCGCAAGTTGGGATGGTGTTTCAACATTTTAATTTGTTCCCACATAAAACGGTGTTGGAAAACATTATACTCGGACCGATGAAAGTACGAAAGTTGTCACGAGAAGAAGCAGAAGAAAAAGCATATGAACTTTTGGAAAAGGTCGGATTGTCTGATAAAGCGAAAGATTATCCGGCAAGTCTTTCTGGAGGACAACAGCAACGAGTAGCCATTTCGCGAGCCCTTGCGATGGATCCGAAAGTGATGCTTTTTGATGAACCGACTTCAGCGCTTGATCCGGAACTCGTCGGGGAAGTGTTGAGTGTCATGAAAGAGTTAGCTCAAGATGGAATGACGATGGTCGTTGTGACACATGAGATGAGTTTTGCTCGTGATGTTGGCGATCGCGTTATTTTTATTGATGAGGGGATCATTATGGAAGAGGGCGATCCGAAGGAAATGTTTGCTAATCCGAAAAGTGAACGGTTAAAAACATTTTTAGGACAAATTTTATAAAAGGTGCATCATTAAACGTAAAAGATAGCTTACAATCTCTTTAACAAAGTTGTAAGCTATTTATTAATGGTGCGAAATGACGATTCGTAAAAACTAGACGTTAATTTGCGCAAATAAATGATCGAATTAATCGGTGAGCTTCAATTCGTCGAAAGGCCGAAGTATTACGCTTCTTCTTCGGACGGCTTGAACAAAAAGATATTGGACGGAAAAGTTAGTAGCGAAATTCCGAGATGATGTTGGCGATCGTTTGTCATTGAACGCCATGTACGACCAAAAACAAATAATATAAAACTGGAGATATAATTACTGTTAAAAATAATGTGAAGCGGAGCTAACCTTAATTTGTTAAGGAAAGCTCTGTTTTTTTGTAGTTTCTTCATCTAGCGTGTGAAAATACATTTAATTTTAAGGTGAAGTTTCCTTTCATCGTGTTCATCTGTTATAATTCTTTTGCTATATATAGATTGATCGTACGTACAATATGTAGAAAGTGGTGGTTCCATGAGTAGTACCGAACGTTTAGCGACACAATCGGTCCGAAAAAGTTTTTTTCAATATTTATTTCCATCATTAATTGGCATGGCACTTCTATCAGTCAATATCGTCATCGATGGAATTTTCGTCGGTCACGGTGTCGGCACAGTCGCCCTAGCAGGTGTGAACATTGCATCGCCAGTTTTTTCGGTATTACTTTCTTTATCTTTATTAATTGGTGTCGGAGGAGGAACGTTATATTCGATCTCGCTCGGTAAAGGAAATGTACAAAAAGGACGTTCGATTTTCACACTGTCCTTTTTTGTTTTAACGATCATAACAGTTTGTTTGTCGCTCATTTGTTACGTTTTTATTGAGCCAATTGCTCGATTTTTCGGGGCGAACGATGAAACGATTCCGTACGTGTTAGAATATATTCGTATATTATTTATGTTTTCGCTCATTATGGTATGGGAAACGGCGTTGAGTGTTTTTGTCCGCAATGATGGGAATCCGAACTTAGCGATGATTAGCCTCGTCATTACGTCCATTGTTAATATCGTATTAAATTATTGGATGATTTTCGTGTTAGGATACGGTGTAACGGGAGCGGCGATTGCGACGATTATATCGATGTTCATCGGGCTCGCTATTTTGTCCACACATTATCTACGTCGAGCGACTACACTAAAGTTTGTTCGGTTACATATATTGTGGGCTGAAATAAAGGAAATTCACGTCATCGGCTTTCCAAGTTTTTTATCAGAAGTCGGCATTGGCGTGTTCGTCATCGGTTATAATATCGTCGCTTCTTACTACTTAGGAACCGTTGGTTTAGCGGCTTTTTCTGTCATTAATTATTTACATACGTTTATGTTTTTGCTCTTTATCGGAACAGGAACAGCGATTCAGCCGCTCGTCAGTTTCTATTACGGAGCCCAATTGTGTTCGCACATTCGGAAGCTGTTAAAACTTGCTGAACGAACGGCACTGTTTCTTGGGATAAGTTGTTTTGTCGTCGGTTATATTGCGGCACATTACCTCGTTTCCTTATTCGGTGTAACGTCAGAGGAAGTAGTCAATCTCACAGTGCTCGGCATTCGGCTCTTTTTTATTAGTTATTTATTTATGGGGATTAATTTTATTTATACGATCTATTATCAGTCGATTGGTAACGCCCAACCTGCGTTATGGATTACTGTTTTTCGCAGTTTTATCGTTTTTTTAGCGATGTTATTTCTCCTTCCGTTGTTGTTCGGTCACGTGGCGATTTGGCTCGTTTTACCGGTGACAGAACTAATTATTTGTCTCGTTCTTCTGTTTACTGTACGGAAGCGACTTTTTGAGCCGTCATCATTCGAAACGGTTGGCATTCGGGGTGAAATTGGAGAATAAAGAAAAAAGACCGGTTGCACACAATTTTCTAGTCGTGCAACGTCCGGTCTTCTCGTGAAATATGTTCCTATTATTCAAGTAAACTTTGTAGTTTATTCGTCAAGTTGTTCGCTAGACGTGTTTGCAATTGACTATGATCGAGGCGTGCTAATTGTTTTACGTGTAAAGATTTTTTTATGCGTAAAACTTTTTCTACTGCGATATCGATTGTTTTTTCTTCAATTTCACCGTCTACGACAGCTTGTCGGATCGTTTCGATGACGTGAAACTGCGCATTGTAAGAACCGTCAAGCATGATCAAATGGACGGAATGATTAAGTGCACGTACGATCGTTTCTATCTGTTCTTCTACATTCGCCTCAGCTAACGACACGCTCGTCGTAAATACGTTAGAAAACTGCAGTTTTTCCTCGATTATATGTGTCACAGCGTTGTCACTATCGATGTCTCGGTCTATTGCAAATGTTTGCATCGGAACGTGCAAACATTCTACGTCGTTTGTGATCGCTTTATACAATGGATATAGTAATGAACTGTTATGAATCCAAGGTTTCCGTTCCCAATTCGCGTCGAAAATTGTTTCTACTTGCTTTTTTCCTATTTCGGCAATAGATAGTGTACCGGCATTACGGTGTCCGTCAATCGTTGCTACGCTATGTTGTGCCACACGTCTTGGATCCGCGCCAAATGAGTCATCATCAACTGCATCCACGTACACTGGTGGCCTTCTCATCGTATTAAACCCTAATTCGTGTAATAGTTTCGCATTATATTCGGCATACTGTTTCGTATATAGACGATTGTTGATTGTACCGAGTTGTTTTTCCGTAAATGTTTTCGTCAGTTTTTTTGCAAGCGTCGGATATGCTCCACCGTAGCGATCACTAATAATGAATAAAGGTAATTGTTTATCTGCATACATTTGTAATCTAGCAATGAAATTACTTAATTGTTGAAAGCGTTCAACATTTTCTTCTTGAATGTGTATACCGCTAGCGTGAAATGCCGTTAATAAATGGATCGTTTCGCCATCCGGATAACGATGTGGTGATGTGATGACGAATAGTTGTCCAATTTTTTCTTCTAATGACATTTGTTCAATTGTTTTCATCTATACGTTTCCCTCCTTACTATTTCGTACGAACGTTATTTGTCATATGAAGGAAGATTACTTTTCGACGTTACATCGTGTATAATTGATATGTTATCGTAAACGATGTCTATATGCAATGAGACGTGTCGCCACATAGTACGTTATTCAATGTAAAAGTTACTACAGTTTTACCTAATTTTAGTCCGTTTTTGTATGAAAACGAATAGAAACATAAAAAGCAAAATAGAGAATATATATGTAAATATGGTAAAATGTAATGAGATTATAAACTTGTGTGATATTGAACATGTATCTATGACTAATTAACTTAGTTGTTGTAAATAGGGAGTGGTCTTATGGACATTATTAAAGTGAAAAATAGTGATGAATTAGGTATAAAGGCGGCTGAAATTGTCGCAAGTCGTCTCAAGACGATAGAGAATCCAAACATTGGGTTGGCGACAGGAACGACCCCTGAAAAGCTGTATGCGAATTTAGTTCAAATGTGTCAACGTGGAGTCATTTCATTTAAACATACGACGACATTTAATTTGGATGAATATGTCGGTTTAGCGCATGATGATCCGACAAGCTATCATTACTATATGGAAAAACATTTATTTAGCGGGATTGATATTAATCGAGAAAATGCTCATGTTTTAGATGGGGAAGCAAAAGATTTAGAGCAAGAATGTACAACGTTTGAAAAGTTAATCGAAGAATCGGGCAAGCTACATATGCAAATATTAGGTCTAGGTTTGAACGGACATATCGGCTTTAATGAACCTGGGACACCGTTTGACTCGCGCACGCATATCGTTGAGCTTGACCAGGTGACGATTGAAGCGAATGCGCGTTTTTTCGATAGTATTGACGATGTTCCGACACGTGCTTTAACGATGGGAATTGGCACGATTATGGAAGCGAAAGAGATTTTATTTCTCGTTCAAGGAGAGAAAAAGGCGGACATTTTGCGGAAAGTCGTATACGGAGAAGTGACAGAAGAAGTACCGGCTTCGATCTTGCAACGTCATCCGAACGCAACATTACTAACAGACATCGATTTATAAATAGTCTGTTTCCTTTAATGAGAAGCTCTCAATCGATGAACTTGGACCATTCAGTCATTGTACAAGCGTTATGAAAGGGGCGAAAAGCGAATGCCATTAAGAAATTGGTGGGATAAAAAGCGCATTCGGACTCGAAAGACACAAAGACGCATGGCAAATGAACGATATACGGTGATCGACTTTATTATCGACGTATTGTGTTGGATTCCGGAAATCATTATTTTTCCATTCCGTTTACTCATTTTTTTCTTACGAACGCTCGGTATACTCATAAGAAACTTTTTTGAATTTATTTAAATATTAATTTATTCCGTTAAAATAAGTGGGTCGTCCGTTATTAAACCGTCGATTTGAAGCTCTTCGTATTTTTTAGCTAATGCACGGTTGTTCACTGTATAACCGTTTACTTTCATCGCCCTGTTATGTGCTTCTTCCACTATTTCTTTCGTTATATAAAAGTGATGAACATGTAAACTATAAACAGGGACGTTCGCTCTTTTTACGTAAGAAAACACGTCGATTAAATTCATATGAAGAAGGAAGCCAAGTTTTGCTCGTGGATCGAGTTTATGGACTCGAACTAAGCTGTAATGATCGAACGATGAATAAATGCACCGTTCTTCAAAGTCATACTTATAAATAAGCGAAACGATTTTTTGTTCGATCGTCCGGTCTATGTGCGGGCCTTGTTTTATTTCGAGATGTAACGTGATGTTTTCCGTTCGTAAAAACAGTAACACTTCCTCGAGTGTCGGAATGGTAACTTGAGGATAGCGTTTTTTAAATGTATGAAAGAAACGATACGATTTTAGTTCGTCAAGCGTCATGTTGTGCAGATAACCTTTTCCGTTACTCGTTCGATTAATTGTCGCATCATGACAGACGACAGGAATGCCATCTTTTGTACAACGGACGTCTAATTCGATCGCGTCTGCTCCTTGTTCGATCGCTTTTTGAAACGCAGGAAGCGTATTTTCCGGCGCATAAGATGAAGCTCCGCGGTGAGCAATGATATCCATTCCATCGATTCCTTTCTAAAAACGTGACAACGACGTTTATATTTTTTGAAAGTAGTATTTTAATTTAATTGTAACAGACTATTTTGTCACTTGCTTATAAATTTCACACAAAGGAGAAAATAATATGAGCGAAAATGAACTCGTCTTAATTATTGATTTTGGCAGTCCGTACAATCAACAGCTCACTCGTAAAGTACGCGAACTCGGTGTATATAGCGAATTACATCCACATACGATTACTGCAGAAAAGTTGAAAACATTAAACCCTAAAGCCATTATATTATCCGGTGGACCATATTATGTCGCGGATGAAAATAAATACCGTGTAGATGACACAATTTTCACAAGCGACATTCCGGTTCTAGGAATTTGTTACGGTGCTCAATTAATTGCCGAACATTACGGTGGAGCAGTTGCGCGGGAAGCGGAACGAACGTATGAAACGAAAACACTCACGCTCGAAAAAGGTAGTACGTTATATAAAGATGTGCAAGCACAGACGTCCGTTCATATGAGTAAAGGTGATACGATTACGAATGTGCCTGAGACATTTACTGTCGATGGGCGAGCATCTGATGGTGGAATCGTCAGTTTTTACGATGAACGCTTACTTGCGTACGGTATTCAATTCCATCCGGAAGTAAGTGGAACAGAAGCAGGGGATCACATTTTACGTAACTTTTTATTTGCAGTAAGCGATTGTGCTGGCGATTGGTCG
>DATGRY010000040.1:0-10991 GCA_035303165.1 Pseudogracilibacillus sp. | reverse complement strand
TCCCTTCATACTTTCGATATCAAAATCAAAATCGATATTCGCTGCTTCTTGCATTTCTTTTTCCGCTTGTTGTATTCCGGCTGTAATTTGTTTATAACCACCTAAAATTTCCCGGTGTCCAGCGACAGTTTGTTGTAGGTTAGAACGAATTGTCTCTAAACCGTCAATTGCTTCATCAAGACCCGTTGTTCCTTGATGCAAACCGTCTTCAATTTCACGCAGTGCGGATTGAATTTGTACAATACCGTCTCGTACTTCATTCGTACCGTCCATCAGTTCTTGCACGCCATCTTTTGCGGTATCTAATTCCGGTGCCTGTTCTTTCATTTCGTCGGCAGCATCGTTCAACCCGTCACGTAATTCGTTTACACCGTCTAATATGTCTTCAAAGCCGTCCGTAAGTAGATCCGTTTGCTCTTCTAATAAAAAGTCTTCGATAATGTCTCCCGCAGGTCTTGTCGCACTACGAACTTTGGCAACTTCTTCTAAACTCGCAATTTCCGCCGTAATCGTCTCGATCGCCTGGAAGTCATTTGCATCGTCCACTTTTTCATCTAACTGCATGACGACCGTAATCGGCATAATTTCGCCAGGTCCGAAACCTTTTTCAATCCAGTTGAAAGCTTTGACCGTATCGTAACTATCGCTTAGTTCCGCTAAGCTGTCATACGACTGTTCATTCTTATATAATAACAAAGCCGGAAGTGTAATAAGGATAATAATAGCGAGTGAAAAAATAGATCGAGTCCATGTAAAATGTCCGAGCGCACCCCACAACTTACTTTCTTTATGTTCGACGTTTTTATCAAAAGGCCAAAACAGTTTTCGTCCGAGTAAGACGAGGAAAAACGGCACGATCGTCACAAGGGCTGCGGTTACGACAAGCACTCCGACTGCCACGGCGACAGCGGATTGATATAGGGTAAACTGTGATAACCCGATCGTTGAAAAACCGATTAAGACAGCAAGGGCTGCATAAAAAACTGTTTTCCCACTCGATTTATACGTTGCAATGACTGCATCCGTAATCGTTTCATGGCTGTGCATTTCCTCTTTGAATCGGCTTATAATTAAAATACAATAGTCCGTTCCGATTCCGAACATAATAGCGACCATAAATATTTGTGTAAAAGTCGACAATGGAAAGTTGATCGTATTTGCTAAAATAGCGACGATTCCTTCCGCAATTACATAGCTAATTCCGACTGTAATTAACGGAATGATTGGAGCGATGAAAGAACGAAAGACAGCGAACAATATAACGAGAATTAAGACAACTGTAATGTAAATCGTTTTCGTTAAACCTTCTTCCGAGTTAATGACGATATCTTCCTCGATTAACGATTCTCCTGTTAGAGCATGAGGCACGTCTACCTTATCGGCGATCTGCTCAATTTCTACCCGTAATTCAGCAATCGACTGATCTTTTGTCGTTGCTTCGATCGGAACTAAAATGGTCGTTTCATCTTCCGATACAGTCGATTCGGCAATTTCTTCACTTTCAGAAAAATCGAGAACAGACGAAATTTCCAATAGATCCTTTTGTCGTTCGAGTTCTTCTATGACAGAGCTAACTTTTTCTTTATCTTGTTCTGATAATGCAGTTTCGCGATGAAAGACGAGCACTAAATCGTGTATTGGCCCGTCGTTATCATTCATTTTTTGAAGTAATTCATTTGCTTCCTTAGATTGATAGTTATCAGGTACGGTAATTTGTCCTTTCTCTGCAACGAGTTGTTGCAAGTTTGGCGAAAGAACGGTTAGTAATATAGCACCGACTATCCAAACGCCGATAAGTAGCCAGCGTAATCGCAATACATGTTTCATATTTGCTCTCCTTATTTTTCATCTTTATGTTGTGCATTTTCCATAAGCATTGACAGTTTTTCAAGGGAAACTAAAAAATGCTCGACATCGTTCATATCAAAATGCGCTAATTTATCTATTAAAAAGCGATTTATTTCTTTTTCTGTTTCTTTCACTACGTACGTTCCACGTTCGGTCAATGATAAATAGACGATGCGACGATCTTCCTCATTACGTTTTCGTTTAATGAAGTCCTTTTCTACGAGTCGGTTCACAAGCGCTGTAATCGCGCTCCGTCCAACTCCAAACGATTGGGCAATTTGTGTAGCCGTCGTCGTCTCTTTTTGATGAATATATTGTAAAATAGAGAACTGATCCGTCGTAATATCTTCATGGACATGTTCTTTAATCATCGTATTTACGTTACGAAAAATTCGTTGAAAGGCAATTTGATACCGTTCAATAAGCACATTTATTTCGATAGGAATGACCTCCCTTATAAAATAGTTCACCTTTTTAATTGTTCACGACGTGAACTATTATACTAAAAAAATATGAATAGTAAAATGAATTAAAACCATTGTCGGTATTTTGTCATGAGTGAGCACGTATCGCCATCTAGCGAATCTTTTATTATCATTATTCTTATATGAACATCGATATGATTGTTAGTAACCATTTAAACGTGAGAATGAGATGATCGAAAGGCGTGAACTACGATTGGAAATGGACTTTATTTGGATTGGACTCGGTATTGCAATTGCAAGTTACTTTATCGGCAACGGATTGAAAAACTTCAAAAACCGCGAGGTAAAGATGACTTTTGATTATTTGGCAGACATTGATTGGAATGAATTAGTAAAACAGAAAGATGTGCATTATTTTCTTGGGATTACAAAAGAAGATGCAGGGAAACTCATCGAACAATATCAGGACATTCCCCATACTAAAATAAATGACAACATATATTATCCGAAAGAGAAATTACGTGAGTGGCTACAAGAAATTGGCGAAATGTAATGAAATGTTGCTCATACGTTTCTGTTCGATACGTAAAATATAGCGCATGATGATAGGCATACAATATGAAAGCTGAGGTGAAAAGATGGTTAAAAATAAACCTTCACCAAACTATAGTATCGATGCGTGTCGTTATCCGTAACTTATTGCTTGCTACGGGTATATTATCGATCGTCGTACTTATTATCCTTACACGTTTTGAACATGCGTTATTTTCTTTGGTTCTAAGTTTATTTATTTTACTAAACGCACTTATTTGTCTCGGTCAAGCAATTTATATGTATGTCGGTAGTAAAGTTGGCAAGTTAAAAGAACGAGATAGATTACTAGACTTGTTACGAATTGACAGAGACGAGGAAGTGTTAGATGTCGGTTGTGGACGCGGAGTTTTATTATACGGTGCAGCGAAACGACTAACTTCTGGAAAAGCAGTCGACATCGACGTTTGGAATGAACAAGATTTATCAGGCAATAGTATAGAGGCAACGCGTGCGAATGCGGTAGCGGAAGGTGCCACGACGCGCGTATAATTAATTGAGGCTGATTTTCGGCACATGCCATTTGCTGAACAGTCATTTGATATCGTCCTTTCTAGTTTGGCAATTCATAACGTAAAAAGTGTCGAAGAACGAGAAAAGACATTACGTGAAATTATCCGCGTGCTCAAGCCGAACGGTCAATTTGCCATTCTCGACTTTCAACACGTGAAACAGTACGCGGCATTTTTTCAAAAAGAAGGAATGGATGACGTGCGTCTAAGTAAACGACACTTTATGATGTTTCCTCCAGTGTGCATCGTTTCAGGGCGAAAAGGTAACGCAATGTGGTGAAAAATTCGACGTTATGAGTTGACCCCGAACGTAAAGATAATGATGATCGCTAAAAGCGAAGAAAATGTGATGAATAAGGAAACGATCGTTAAGATTGCTACGAGTGTCGTTCCAACTTCAGCACGTTTTCGCCATAGCGCATAGAGTAATACATTACTTATCAAGATTATGATCAACATACTGCAGAACAAAAGAAAACGGTCTTCGATTAACATAAATAGTCCCATTAATTAGAACACTCATTTCGTAGTAAGATGACGTTTACAACTCCCTTGATTTTCCGTTTGCCTGAATCTCGATTTGTATCGAATATGCTTCTCCACTTACGACATATTCATCTAACTCGGTTACGTCAATAAGCGTATGAATCATCACTTCCTTCGTCTCATATGGCTGTAACCGAACTGTATACGGAGCTTCTACGTTCATAAGCGACACCATCGGAACGTCATCCGTATACGTCTCTTGAAAGTGTACTTCGAACGTAACGAGTTCGTCACTAACGTTCGTAAAAGGTAAATAACACGTTCCAGATAAAGTAGCTTCATTTGTATGTACCATTTCATATGCACAGGAACTTTCTGCCTCGTCATATTGGACCGCATAAATGCCTTTTCCGAACAACGTTTGATACGCTGTAATGATACTTGGTGGAAGTAGAGAGATGAGCAGAATGGTAAGTACGATGATACGGATACGCCATTTCGTTAATGAATGAAACAAACAGATAAATGCGGTTATAAGTAAAAGGAGCAATATCATTCCCATCGTGAAAAATCCACCAGCAAATTGTGTCGGTATATGCAGTTTTTGCAACAACAAATCGCCGAGTGAATATCGGTGGGGAAAGTTTAAGGAGAGAATAATAACAACTGTAAATAAAAAGCATGCACTCAGTAATAAATTTCTATTTGCAATGATCGTTTTTTGCTCCATTATATACTCATCCCCCTTATAAGCATTTATACGGTTGTCATTACGTTTGTCTTATAATGATGATAGATATTTTTTGTCGTCTTTCTTATCGCTATGATGTTTTCGCCGATTGAGAAAACGGATTAAGTCGACAATAATGAGGATGAAAAATGCCGTCAACGCACCGAGAAAACCTGCAAGGATGAACTCTCCTCTTAACCATTGTACGAGTAACGTACCGATGATTGCACCAATTCCCCCGGCTGTAAAGGTGAATGGGTGGGCTTTTTTTCGTATCAATTTTATGATTCCTCCTAAGTGTAGGCACCTTATGTAAAGCGTCGAGAAAACTTCATTTTTCCCCGCACGGTTTCCGTGCAGTTTTAAAAAACATTGTTTCAACCGACAAACTGTTTCCACTTATTGATGATGTAATGTCTCGTTTCATCATCGCCGATAAAAATGACGAGAAAAAGGCTCAAAAAAAGAAGTAGAAAAATAGTCGTTTTTCGCAAAAAAACTCCTCCTTGTCAATAATTAGCGAGTCTTTATATTATTCTATCATTCCTTACGTTCTGATGAAACAGGCAATATGTCTAGCCATCGATTTCTTTCATTAAATATATATATTCTTTCTGGCACGTATGACAGTAAAAAAGATGGGGACAAATGTTGTTTTCTTGCGTTTTTGCATAACCATCAGCCATTTTTAACGTATCCGTATCGTTGTAATGACCGTATGGGTCGAAAAAGTCAGTTATTTTCCCGTAATCGTGAAGATCTGTGTTGCACGTCTGGCACGTAAATGTCTCCTCTATAAAAGAATTACAAAGCGGGCAAATGCTCACGTATATATTCTCCTTTTTTATTCATATCATTTTACGAAAGAGAGGAAACTATGTACGGTATGTAAAAGAATATCGCTTTGATTTAGGTGACGTAAGTTTTTTACAAAAAAACGAATTAGTTGACGTACGGAAATTTTAGACGAACCGATAAAATATGAGCGTACGTGCTTTCTACATCCATAAATCGGGCTTGCGTTAAAAAGAAAGCTAAATGTTTAACGTGAGCGCTCTTTGCGTTTAAAACAGAATTCTAACGTTAACGCGAGCGCGTCTTGCGCTTAAGATGAAAAAAACTCTTTAACGTGGAGGGTTTGTCGCGTTAAATGAGGACATCTAATTTTGACGTAAAAACTTCTTACGTTAACAATAAAAATATAACTTTAACGTGAAACCACCTTGCGTTAAAAAGAAAACATTACATGTAACGTGAGCGCTCTTTGCGTTAAAAACAGAACTGTAACGTTAACGCAAGCTCCCCCTTGCGTTAAAGATAACAAAGCAAGTTTAACGTAAGCCCGCCCGCCATCCGTCACATGCAACGACAAGATACATCATCACGTATAAGCTCTTTGTAAAACTGCAGCGGCCCCCACGCACAAGTTCATCATTTATAA
This sequence comes from Pseudogracilibacillus sp., assembly GCA_035303165.1. GTDB lineage: Bacteria > Bacillota > Bacilli > Bacillales > Amphibacillaceae > Pseudogracilibacillus. Next base: position 4,958 of record DATGRY010000040.1, on the reverse strand, counting down.
AACTTCTATGCATCCTATCACTCAAAACAGTACTAATCGCTAAACTATGTTCAACAAAAAGAGATGAACACTACCTTTGCGAAATTTTTAGGGCACAAATAAAAACGAGTAAAGTAACTCGCTTCCCTTGGATATTCTATTCAGTTTTAGGGGTGTATGCAGTTTACACATAAGGCACCTAAGATACGTTCAACCTTTGCAAAATGTTGCGCATAAAAAAAACGAGTTTCCGCTCCGACAAATACGGCCTTTCGCCGGACAGGAAGAAACTCGGTAGTTTTTAAGATGACGCTTCTTTTTTATCGCTCAATTTCTCATTATTTTTTGCGAACATATAATACGAAGCACCGAAAATAACGATGTAGCCGATGACGCTAAACAAGTCAGGCGCCTCGTTAAATAAAACGACACTGAAAATACTCGTAAAGACGACAGTCGCATATGAAAAAATGGACACTTCGCGCGGTGGGGCATATTTATATGCTAACGTCACCCCGACTTGGCCGATCGTTGCGGACAAACCTGCCGCGAGTAAATAAATCCATTGGAGCACCGTCATCGGTACATACATAAAAATAAAAAACGGTAGTAAGACGACGACGCTAAAAAATGAAAAATAAAAAACGACTGTATAAAACTGCTCGCGATTACCGAGTACGCGCAATACCGTATAGGCACCACCGGCAAAAGCGGCAGATAACACTCCAATGATGTACGGAAATGTATTCACATCGAATGCGGGCTTAATAATGAACAACGTCCCGACAAAAGCAATGACGACAGAAATGAGCTGAAAACGTAACATATATTCCCGTAAAAAAACTGCCGCGAAAATAATCGTTAAAAACGGACTCATTTTATTTAACATATCGGCATCGGATAAGACGAGATGGTCGATTGCATAAAAGTTTAAAATAACGCCGATCAACCCAAGTGTAGATCGTAATAACAAATATTTTTGGTTTTCCCTCTTTCCGAAAAAACGTTCTCGATAATAAACGACGAAGAAAAACGCGACGACGAGCGAAACGGCGTTACGGACGAACGTTTTTTGCACGGTCGGAATGTCGCCAGACAGCTTAATAAACATCGCCATAAGCGAAAACCCTAATGCGGAAAGTAAAATGAGTAAAATTCCTTTATTTCGATTAGACAAGTGAATAGAAGCCTCCTACATTTTCTCGTTGTACTATATAGGTGATAAGGGAGCAAGTTGTATTATCGTGATACATAAACGATGTGATGGTCCACTCGTTTATAAAATCATAAATGAAGAATCAATCGTTATAGATTCGCCATTCATCATGATGTCGAACGTATCCGTGCGAGAGGAATCGTTCCATTCGAAAACGTGTTTCGTTTCTCTATCTGTAGCATCACCCGATCCATCGAACGAAATGTACAACGTCCCGTCTTTTTCTTCTACGCTTGCTTTTACTTCTTTTTCCGATGCTAATATAATGTAATATTTATTTTTCCCCGTTTGAACGAATTGGATCGTATCGTCTAACTGTAAAAACTCCTCAATCTTTTTAGGTATTCGTTCTATCTCTTTCACCGTTGCGTCGGAAGTAGTACAAGCGGTCACAATACATATAAAACTGAATAAAAGTATGAATATGACGACATTTCGCATACGCTCGCTCCTCCAACACATTCCATTAAAACGTTACAAATTAAATATACCACACATATTATGCAAACAGTTATCGATAAAACTGCAGTAAAACGAAGAGAGATGAATATGCTTCTGAAACGGCTGGAAAAACAAGTATGTTATACTAAAAGAAAAAATAGGATGGATACGGATATGAATAGAGCGAAGCGGCTATCCGAAAGGATCGCCGAAGATATACTTGCAATGATTACGGTGGAGAAACAGTTTTCACCTGGAGATAAATTACCGAATGAAATTGAATTAGCGGAAATTCTCGGAGTAAGTCGTACGACGTTACGTGAAGCGATTCGTATTTTAGTGACGAACGGCATCCTTGAAATTCAACGTGGGAAAGGAACGTTCGTAAAGCAAAATATCGATATTAGCAAAACAGCACAATCGCTACAAACGTTATCTCAAGCCGATATGAACGTACGTGACTTGTATGAAATTCGGTTAATATTCGAGCCTGAAGCGGCTTATTATGCAACGATTCGTGCTACAGATAGTGAGCTAGAACGAATTTTTTCCTTCGGAAGACAAATTGAAGAAAAAATTAAACGTGGGGAAGACCGTACTGATGTCGAACAACGGTTTCATAAGGAAATTGCGAGTGCGACACATAATGAATTTATCGATCGACTTATGCCAGTTATTTTTCAAGCGATTGATCAAGGTGTAATGTTATCGAAACGAATAGAACAAGTTGAAAAAGATACGATACGAGATCATCAAATGATTATGGAATTTATGGAAGCGAGAAATCCAGAAGGTGCTCGCAGTGCGATGAAAATACACATTTTGCATGCGATGAAAGATATGGGAATGGAGTAATGTCTTACAATTGTATTGACGTCGGACAACGTACGCTTTAAAATAGACGTAACGAATGTCTAAATAGGAAAGGAAGTACCGAAAATGAGAAGTAATAAAATTAAGTACGGGATCGACCGTGCACCGCACCGAAGCCTTTTATACGCAACGGGAAAAGTAAAACCGAATGAATTAGATAAGCCGTTTATTGGAGTTTGTAACTCATATATCGATATTATTCCGGGACACGTACATTTACGTGAATTTGCCGACGTTGTAAAGGATGCAATTAAAGAAGCTGGTGGAATTCCGTTTGAATTTAATACGATCGGAGTAGACGACGGAATTGCGATGGGACATATTGGGATGCGTTATTCGCTTCCGAGCCGTGAATTAATTGCAGATGCGGCAGAAACGGTTATCAACGCTCACTGGTTAGACGGAGTTTTTTACATTCCGAACTGTGACAAAATTACACCGGGCATGATTATGGCGGCAGTTCGCACGAACGTTCCATCCGTATTCGTTTCTGGAGGGCCGATGGAAGCAGGTGTAACGAAAGACGGAAAACAAATTTCGTTATCGACCGTTTTTGAAGGGGTCGGTGCGCACAAATCTGGTCAAATGTCCGAAGAAGAACTACTTGATATTGAATTAAACGCATGTCCGACGTGTGGTTCATGTTCAGGGATGTTTACGGCGAACTCGATGAACTGTTTAATGGAAATGTTAGGCATAGCATTACCTGGAAACGGAACGATCGTTGCGACGAGCGATGAGCGTAAAGAGTTAGTGTACGAAGCTGCTAAACATTTAGTACGTATGATTAAAGAAGACGTAAAACCGCGCGATATCGTTACAAAAGAAGCGATCGATGATGCGTTTGCACTCGACATGGCGATGGGTGGTTCCACAAACACGGTGCTTCACACGTTAGCGATCGCAAACGAAGCGGAAATCGATTATGACTTAGAAGATATTAACAAAGTTGCTGAACGAGTTCCGTATTTAGCGAAAATTATGCCGGCCTCCGATATTTCGATGGACGACGTGAACAAAGCAGGCGGCGTTCAGGCAATTATAAATGAGTTAACGAAAATCGACGGAGCGATTCATCCGGATCGTCCAACTGTTGCAGGAGTGACGATGCGTGAACTCGTAAAAGATTACGAGATTACAAATGATGAAGTCATTCGTACGAAAGATAATCCGTATAGTCCTGTTGGAGGGTTGTCCGTTTTATACGGTAATATTGCACCGGAAGGATCCGTTATTAAAGTCGGTGCGGTCGATCCAGAAATACAAACGTTCCGCGGGGAAGCAATCGTATTTGACTCGCAAGAGGAAGCGCAAGAAAAAATTGATGACGGTACAGTAAAAGCAGGTCACGTCGTCGTGATCCGTTACGAGGGACCGAAAGGTGGTCCAGGTATGCCGGAAATGTTAGCACCAACATCGGCGATCGTCGGTCGTGGTCTCGGTAAAGACGTTGCGCTCATTACAGATGGACGTTTCTCTGGAGCTTCTCGAGGAATTTCGATCGGTCACATTTCCCCAGAAGCGGCTGAAGGTGGTCCAATTGCCCTCGTTGAAAATGGGGATATCATCGAAATCGACTTACCGAACCGTACGATGAACTTAGAAGTATCTGATGAAGAGTTGGAAGAGCGTCGTAAAAACTTACAACCGTTTGAGCCGAAAATTAAAACAGGCTGGTTAGGTCGTTATTCAAAACTCGTTACAAATGCTTCACAAGGCGGAGTTATGAGCATTTAATTAAACTTGTTAGTGGTAAAGGAGTACGCTCTTTACGTACCTTTTGCCACTAATTTTTTTATTAGTAAGTGAACGAATCTTTCTTTCAATCTAATCGCCTATGAAGATGAGTCTTACTTGATTTCTTTAAAAAATCTATTTAGTCGCATTTCATCATCTAGCGATGTACACTAATAGATAGGTAGTTTGACTTGACGCTTACATAAAGGAGTTGAAGTTTATGTCAACGTATATTGATCAACCGTATAAAATAAAAGGACTTGAATTAAAAAACAGAATTGTGATGGCACCGATGTGTCAATATTCTGTAGAAGCAAAAGACGGAATTCCGAACGATTGGCATTTCGTCCACTACGTATCGCGTGCTGTCGGTGGAACTGGATTAATTATCGTCGAAATGACAGATGTGCATCCAGATGGACGCATTACCGATTACGATTTAGGTATCTGGTCGGATGACCACGTACCGGCGTTTAAACGAATCGTCGATGAAGTACATAAGTATGGTGCGAAAATCGGTATCCAAATTGCACACGCAGGCCGTAAAGCGGAAGATGCGGAGCAACCAGTCAGTCCGTCCGATATTCCGTATCCGATCAGGAACCGAGAAAACATTTACACACCACCGCGTAAATTAACGGTGGACGAAATTAAAGAAATGGTTGAAGCGTATAAAGAGGGAGCTCGCCGCGCAGTCGAGGCAGGCTTCGAT